>NZ_JAJENU010000640.1:0-46220 GCF_035615495.1 Lyngbya sp. CCY1209
AGGGGATCGGATCTGAATCCACAGGCAAGATGCCCGATGCTCCGTTTTGAATATTGCCTCGTTTGAGCTGAAACGGTTTACTACGAACTCGAATGATTTGATTTTGGGTCAAAAGCTTGGGGGTCAACAGTGTGTCACCAAGTCTTTAATGCCGGTTTTCTGACCTGCCCTTTTCCCGGAGTGACGGATAAAGTTTTGTAAATGGAATTGCCGTAAATCCGTGGACGACGATGGAGGCGCAGATCGCCAAACTCGCCACGTCCCAAGCCACCCCGACCCCCGCTTTTCGGAGCGCCAGCATGGCGTAAAAAATCGCCGCCACGCCGATGGGGCCGAACCACCCCATAAATAATAAATCGGCGCGGCGATCGCACTCGGGAAGCCAACGGCGGAGGGCGAAAATAGCCGGGAGGCGCCGCAGCAGCAAGAGGGCGATCGCGAAAATGACACCCCGCCACCCCAGATCCATCCACCCCCGCCAGGGAATGAATAATCCCAAAATGACGAAGACATAAACGGTGAAGAGGCGATCGACGGCCTCCTGCACTTCTTCTTCTTCGGCGCGATCGCGATTTCTCACCACCATGCTGAAGGTGCAGCCCGCCACAAATACCGCCAAAATACCGTCCCCCCCCATCAATTTCACCCCCGCCAACACCACCAAAGACAGGGCAACGGTGTAGGCGAGGAAGGATTGCTTGTCGATCAACTGCTTTCGTTCCGCCCACTTCAGCAGCCACCCGGCCAGATAACCCGCCGTCAGACCCAAAATCACCGCCCCCACCACTTCCCATAACAGGGTTCGGGACAGCCAGTGCCACACCGCCTCCCCGGGCGATCGCGTCAGGAATAAAATGGGCAACATCACGAAAGGATAGGCCAGACCGTCGTTGATGCCGGACTCCGCCGAGAGGATGTAACGGATGCGATCGGGCAAATTGCGTTCGGCCACCCGCCCCGTGACGATGGACGTCGCCACCACCGGGTCCGTGGGGCTGATGACGGCGCCGAGAAGCATCGACACCCAAAAGGGTAGCCCCAAAATCAGGTAAACTAACAGCGCACTAGCCAGCCACATCAGCGGCATCACCAACCCCAGGAGGACGGTTAGGGGCCGCCACTTTTGGCGGACAAATCCCGGTGGCAGCCTCAAGGCGATCCCCATCAGTTGGATGCCGATCGCGATCCGGGCACTCTGTTCGAGAATCCCCTCGGGTTGCCCCCAGTGGTGGAGGTCGATCGCGCCGAAAACAGCCGGACTCAGCACCACCCCCAACAACAAAGCCACCACGGGATCGGAGAGGAACAGGCGTTCTTTCAGGAAGCCGGACAGCAGCCCGAGGACGAGTACCAACCCCCCCAAAACCAGCAGGGCGAGGTTAACTTCTATGGAATTCAAGTGACGATCCCTCAAATAACCGGGCGATCGATTGTAGACAATATCGTTCCTCAGATAATCTATCTCTAGTCAGATCAGATCCGCTTGTTTGACCGCCCCCCCTCCCATCTCCCCAACCCTCCGTGGGGGCAACCTTATAGGGTTGCCCGGTTGCCGTGGGGGCAACCTTATAGGATTGCCGGGTTGCCGTGGGGGCAACCTTATAGGATTGCCGGGTTGCCGTGGGGGCAACCGTCTCCGGTTGCCGTGGGGGCAACCGTCTCCGGTTGCCGTGGGGGCAACCGTCTCCGGTTGCCGTGGGGGGGGAATTCGATTTCCGAGTATTGAACCGGATTTGATCTCCGACCCGATCGGTCGTCATTTTAAAGCAATAAACGAGACAAAATTGTGAAATTTCAACAAAACATCGATCGCTTCAAATCCGCTCTCCCGCAACATTTGCATTTGTTGATCTTCGGTGAGGGGAATCAACACATTTTCCAGGGCTTCTTTTTTGCGCTCTATCTCCGTTTTGGCGTAGCCATTTTTGGCTTTGAACGCCTCGTAGTGGCGGGTCATCGTCTCCTGAAACTGGGGGTGGGGCGATCGCACCTTTTCGCTCACAAATAACAACCCGCCGGGAACCAACCCTTCATAGACCGAATTTAAAACCTGTTGCCGTTGGGGGACGGGCAGAAATTGCAGGGTGTAATTCATCACCACGATGCCGCTATTTTCAAACCGGCAATTTTCCGCACTTTCGCACATCAATTCCACGGTGTGGAAAACTTCCAAAGGCGATAACTTTTCCCTCGCTTTTAGCAGCATGGCTTTGGAATTGTCGATACCGACCAGGGTGGCGGGTTGTTTTAAAAACCGCCCCAGCAGCTCCAAAAACGTCCCCGTCGAACAGCCGACATCGACGATTTTCGTCCCCGGTTGATAGTAAGATTTTGCCCACTGGACGGCGCAGGCGACCACCTCTTTGTAGAGGGGAACCGATCGCGAAACCATGTCGTCGAACACCCGCACTACATCTTCGTTGAAGGCGAAGGGTTTCGGCCAGGGGCCGCGCTCGAACAGCTCGTCTTTGTCGGAACTCAGATACAGTTCGGTATCCCAAAAATCGGTCATCATCCTTCGGTATTTTGCGCCGGTTTTCCGAACCCCAACTTTTCAATTTGATTGAGGAGTTGATTGGGGAGAATGGGCTTGTTGATGCAACCGTCAGCCCCCGCCGTCAGGGAGCGTTCCCGTTCCGCCTCCGTGGTGGTGAGGGCGATAATTTTCAGGGGGTCGGCCGTCGTCTCTTCCCGCAGATGGCGAATGATATCGTACCCATTTTGTCCGGGGAGATATAAATCGACCAGGATGGCATCGGGTTGCAGGAGTTCGATGGAGCGCAAGGCCGTCACCCCGTCCATCAACCACACCACTTGATAGCCGGCGGCGGTCAACAATTCGCAGATCAGGGTCGCCGTTTCTTCGTCATCTTCGATGACCACCAAGCGACCTTGGGGGCTTTCGGTATAATCCGTTTGCAGGGAGGTTTTGTAGGGATTTTTTTTGACCAGCGGTTGGGCGGGGATGTGGACGGTAAAGGTCGTGCCTTTGTTGACGACAGACGTAAACTCGATCGTGCCGCCGTGGAGCTCGACGAGTTGTTTGGTCAGGGCCAGACCCAAGCCCGTGCCGCCGTATTGGCGACGGTAGGGAGAGTCCAACTGCTGGAACTTTTCAAATAATAGGGGTTGCTGTTCTTCCGGAATGCCGATGCCGGTATCTTCGACTTGAAAAATGGCGGTCTTGTTTTCCACCCAAACGCGCAGGGTGACGCGGCCGTTTTCGGGGGTGAATTTGATGGCGTTGCTCAACAGATTCAGGAGGATTTGGCGGACGCGGCGGTGGTCGGCGATGAAGCGATCGCACTCCGGTCGGATTGGGATGTCGCCGGCGAGGTGGACGTTCCGCTGCTTGGCGCGATCGCGGAACGTGTGCAAGGTTTGATTGATCAATTTCGACAGGGAAAATTCGCTGATTTTGAGGACGGTTTTCCCGGCTTCGACCTGGGACAAATCGAGGATGTCGTTGATCAGGGCCAGCAGGTGTTCGCCGCTGTCGTGGATGGTTTGCAGGTAGTTGACCTGTTTCTCGACCGGGAGCGTCCGGGTGGTCCCGGACTGGCCGTACAACCGCAGCAGGGTGGACGAAATCCCGATCACGTGGGTGAGCGGCGTCCGCAGTTCGTGGCTCATGGTCGCCAAAAATTCGCTCTTGGCCCGGTTCGCGCACTGGGCGGCCAGCAGGGCGTCGTGGAGGGCTTGAGTCCGATCTTTGACCCGCTTTTCTAAGGTGTGTTTTTGTTGCTGCACTTGGGCGTAGAGTTGCGCCTGATAGATGGCGATGGAGAGATGTTCCGTAATTTTTTTGAGAAATTTTTGTTCGCTATTTTTCCACTCCCGAGGTTGGCCGCACTGGTGGGCGATCAGCAGGCCCCAAAGTTCGGCCTGGACGATGATCGGGGCGACCAATTTCGCCCGCACCTGCTTTTGTCGCAGCATCTCCAGCAGGCAGGGACAGGAGCGGTAGTAGGCTTCGACGTCGGCGATGCAGCGGATCGATCCCCGCCGGTAGTATTCTTGATATTCGGAGGTTTCAGAGAAACAGCGATCGATTTCCCGCCATTCCAACAGCGAAAGGATGGTGTCGGAGGATCGGGCTTCGTAAGTGATATTTCCCAGGAGCGGGGGGGGTTTTTCCGGCGACGGGGCGGCGGGGGGGTCGAAGAGTTCGGGGTCTTCTGCCCCGGAGGAGAGGTCTTCCAGGGGATCGGAGATCTTCGGGCGGGGGACTCCCAACTGATAAATCAACAGGCGATCGACCTGCAAAAATCCCCGCAATTGCTCGACTGCCGTCGATAAAATGACAGATAGCTCCAAACTCTGGCGAATTTGGGTCGTCACCTGATTCAAGAGGCGCTCTTGTTCAAGCTGTTCGTGTAGGGCATCATCCACAGGCTAAAGTTATCTCGCGATCGCACCAATTTGACGACAGAGTGTTTTGCGGGCGGGTGAGTCGGGCTATACTGTCAAGATACCACTAAAGTTCCCCATCTTCTACTTTGAGATTTGGGTTTCGGGGTCTGAACAACTGCGGTTTTCGGGGCGTGATCGACGTTCCGAATGTTTTTCAAGTCCGATGGACATCAAATCTTATCTTAAGATTTCGTGAAAAAGCCGGTAACTCATGGTTTTTTGAATCGGTCAGTGCATCTTCTCCATCTCCTGCGTCCGATCCTCCGAGCCGGCCGACCGCGATTCCCCTGCGAAGGGGCTTCGCGAAGGGCGGTGAAGTGGGGTCACACCCTATTTGAAGATTCCCTTTAACTTCATGAGCCAGTCACTTCAGCTTCCCCTCGATTCGACCCTAGAAGATCTGCCGTCTCACGACTACCGGGTTAGTCCGACCATATGGGGGGAGATCGTTGCCAAAAAACTCTATCAAAACCCCGACCTTCCCGGCGTTTTGGTGGTCGATGATTCCCAATTGCTGGGGATGATTTCCCGCGCCCAATTTGGGGAACACATGAATTGGCCCAACCGCGCCCAAATTTACAATCACAAGCCGATTCAAAAGCTCCTCGACGCGATCCGCATCCCCCCCCTGGTACTCTCCAAACAGACTCCCGTCCGGGAAGCCGCGGAATTGGCGACCAACCGCCCCCGCAATTTGACTTACGAACCCATCATTATTTCCGGGGGCGATCAGGAATTTCGTTTGCTCGATTTTCGAGTCCTCTGCCAAGCTCAAAATCAACTGCTCCGGGCTTCCCAAAGCGCGATCATGAAAATGAGTAAATCCCGGCGGAAACAGCTCGAATTTATCGGCAAAGAAAAGCGAAGACTTGACGATTTATCCAAACAACTCAAACTCGAACAAAACATCGCCAAAAAACTCTACCGCGATCGCTACCGACAAAAGGAAAGCGCCGTCGGCCGGCACTATCAAGACCTGTTGCAACTCTATCAGGAACTCGTCCGGGAGTGCCAGCTCGTCTCCGGGGAAACTCACCGGGCCTGCCACTCAATTTTTCTCGGTGCCCATTCGATTTCCGAATATTCGGAACAGTTGGAAGCGGTGATTCGGGGCATCACCCGAGATTGGGAAATCATCACTTCCGCTTCCGCCGTCATCGGCGAAATCGTCCAAAAGGTTCGATATTTGTCGGTTCAGGCTTCCGTTTTGAACTACCAATCCGGCGAAACCAACCCAACCGTCCTCGGTCAAATTAACTTTGAGATGAATCGCCTGGTCAAACAAACGTTGGATGTCAGCCAACAAATTGCGAAAGTGGCGAGCCAGTTCAAACTGCACCTTCAAACCCTCCAAGAGATGGGGCGGCAACAGACCCAAGTCGCCCGCAAAATCACCCTCGACAGCCAGCGGGGCGAAACGGCGATCGCGGAACTCGACCGGCTGCTCGAACGCCAAGATGCCACCCTCGTCGAGCTGCTCAAAAAGCAGTCCACATCCGACGAAGCCGCCGTCAAAGATCTGTTGAATCAGGACATGACCGGGATCGATACCCGATTCCAAACTCCGGAGCGCAGGAGACCCAATTCCGGTTCCGAACACCTGATCGAACTGATCGAAAAATCCCTCAAAAATCTACCCCACAAAAACTAGATCCCTACACCTTATACCCCTGTGCAGCGCCATGATACTTTTGACTTTTTAATCGGCGCGATCGCCCGCCAGTAACCCCGCCGCCGCCTCCATCAGGTCG
Organism: Lyngbya sp. CCY1209; assembly: GCF_035615495.1. Lineage (GTDB taxonomy): Bacteria > Cyanobacteriota > Cyanobacteriia > Cyanobacteriales > Microcoleaceae > Limnospira. Next base: position 6,165 of record NZ_JAJENU010000640.1, read on the forward strand.
GCCTGCAACCCCTGCAAATCCTCCCGACTTTCCAAATAGGTTTTCAACGCCTCCAGGGGGTCGATCGCGCTTCCCGCCTCCAACTCCGGCACCCGGGGGCGGGCGAGTTGGCTGACCAATTCGGGTTGGATGGTGTAGGTGTGGGCCTCGCCGAGGGCCCGGTGCAGTTGTGCCGTGTCGATCGCCTCCAACTGTTCCGACCGCAACTGATACAACAGCCGCACCACCGCATCTTTAATGTCTACTTTGGCGATCGCTTTTAAAAGGGCCGCGAGGGGGTCGTCCGCTTTGGAAACGTCGGCCCGGATCGTCCGAAACGGCCGCACTTTCAGGGGGCAAAATTCCCAGGTCGTCTGTTTCCGAACCAGATTCACCAATACGAATCCCTTCTCTTCTTTCTCCTCGGAAAAATCCACCCGCTCGATACTCCCGGGATACACCACCGGCGGATCGTTGCCGGGGTTGAGATTTTGGTGCTTGTGGACATGACCCAACGCCACATAATCGAATTGGGGGCGGATCAGCACCGACAGGGGGACGTTGAACCCTTTGCCCACCGCCAAAAACCGTTCGGCCCCCAAACGGGCGCGATCGAGCATCAGGTGGGCCAGCAGCACCGTCGGAACCTCCAGGTCGAGGCGGCGAATTTCCGCCTCCAGGGCGACCAGCAACCGGTCGATCAGCAGCTCGTTCACCGCTTCCAGGGACAGTCCCTCGGTTTCCGGGCGGGTGAGGAGGGTGGAACGGGTCAGCCAGGGGAGGGTGATGACCTGCACCGGGCCGCCCCGGGTTTCGATGCGGTGGGTTTCGAGGCGGTCGCCCACCACGAACCCGGGGACTCCCAAGGTGCGGTAGATGCCCAGGCTCGCCCCCCCCTGCCCCTGGGAATATTGGTCGTGGTTGCCCACGAGCAGCACCGTGGGGATTTCCGCGTCCACCAGGCGCCGGAACTGTCCGGCGAAGGCCTGTTTGACGAAGGGGGGCGGGGTGGCGTCGGGGAAGGCGTCGCCCCCGAAGAGCACCAAGTCCACGGGTTCGGCGATCGCGCGATCGATGCACCGCCCCAGGGTGGCGACGAAATCTTCGAGGCGGCTGTTGAGGCCGGTTTCAGGGTTGGTCTGGCCGTGGGAGAAGCCGCTCCCCAGATGGATGTCGGACAGGTGGAGAATTTTGATCATGGGGATGGAATTCGCGACGGTTGCAACCCGGTTTCCCTCGGGGTGGATGGAGAAGTTGATACCCGGATGTTCATCGCTAACTTCTCCACCCCCATCGATCATATCAGATTGTCGGTGCGATTCGTTCAGGAGTTCAATCGGGCTGAAATGCCCAAAATGACCTCCTGATGGGGGTTTCTTTGACGGTGAGAGTGTCAAGCCCATGCCGGATTATACTTCGTTTTTTCCTTGGTTTCCAAGGCCTTTCGCAACTCCTGAGCCGCCTGATCAGCCAAATCTCTCGGGTCGGGTTTGTACTCGTCTGGCTCGGGTCGGCGACGCTCTTCTCGAACCGGTGAAACGGCCCGAGCTTGTCGCTTCGTTTTGTACTCCTTTCGCTCGGGTTGGCTGGGACTTTCTCGGGTGTCTCTGACGGCGATGTCTCGCGAATTGAGCGCGGACTCACCCGCCTTGTTTTTGCGACGGCGATCGCTTCCGTAAATTTACCGAGAATTTACAAAACCCCGACTTTTTAATTGGAGGTTTAAAATTGACTCTCTTGTCGTCTCTTCGATCCGTAATTTTCGGGTTGATACGAGTCGGAGCGGCTCCCCACTTCCGGATATCCGACTGATTTCGACAAAATCGACCCGATTTCCGACAAGGAAACCGGGTCGGTCGCCCCCTCGAACGGGTCGAATTAATCGTCGGCGTAGACGTAGCGATACAGTTCGCCCGGGTCGGGTTCGGGGCTGTTTTGGGCGAACTCCACGGCCTCGTCTATGGTGTTTTGAACCCGTTTGTCGATCGCCTTCAACTCCTCAGAATCAGCCAAATTGTGTTCCGTCAAATAGGCGGCGAACTTCTTGATCGGGTCGCGGGCGAACCAGAACTCCTTCTCCTCGCGATCGCGCAATTCGTCTGGGTCGGCCAGGGAGTGGCCCCGGAAGCGGTAGGTGAGGGCCTCGATCAGGGTCGGACCTTCTCCGGCCCGGGCGCGGGCGATCGCCTCTTGCGCCACTTCCCGCACCGCCAGCACGTCCATGCCATCGACCTCGTACCCCGGCATTCCGAAGGCCGGACCCTTCTTGTAAATTTCCGGGTCCGACGTCGCCCGTTCGTGGGCCATCCCGATCGCCCACTTGTTATTTTCGACCACGAACAAGATCGGCAACTTCCACAGCGTCGCCATGTTCAAACATTCGTAGAACTGGCCGTTATTGCAGGCGCCGTCCCCGAAAAAGCAGGCCGTCACCGTGTCGGCGCTCTCGTCCCCCATCACTTCCCGGCGGTACTTGCTCTGAAAGGCCGCCCCCGTCGCCACGGGGATGCCTTCGGCCACGAAGGCGAACCCCCCCAACAGGTTGTGCTCGGCGGAGAACAGGTGCATCGAGCCGCCCCGACCCTTGGAGCAACCCGTCGCCTTGCCGAACAATTCCGCGAGCACCTCCTTGGCCGGCACCCCCGCACTCAGGGCGTGGACGTGATCCCGGTAGGTGCTGCAGACGAAATCGCGATCGCGGCGCATGGAGCGGATCACCCCCGTAGACACCGCCTCCTGTCCGTTGTAGAGGTGGACGAACCCGAACATTTTGCCCCGGTAATACATTTCGGCGCATTTATCTTCAAACAGGCGCCCCAACACCATGTCTTCGTACAGCATCAATCCTTCTTCGCGATCGATAACCGTCGCATCCGCTTGAAAACTGGGTAACGTGCGTTCCTTAACCATTGCCTTACCTCTGTGAAACTGTGCGCCGTGCGTTCTGAATCGCCGACCGCCACATCATCAATAATTAGAGACTATTTTATGCTCTCCGGGCCCCCTCCCAAAGGCGCGGGAATTGCGGGTTCAAACCGCCGCCGTCGAGGGCGGGGGGACATCGCCCGAACCGCGCCATCCCGACCCAAAACGTGGCTGGCCCCGGGGCGGGACTTTGAGATCCCTAATTTTTGGTAAACTGTTCGGAGGGCACCGAACGGCTCCTCACTCCCGACCCCTCTGGCGACTGGCACTAGGGACCGAGTTGAGTTGGGTCCCTCATCCCGGCGACAGGACATCTCGGGGGAGAGAGTGTTAAGTTTAACACCGACTTGGTAACAACCTTCGTTAATATAAGATAGCTACATCAGTCGCTCGCCGTTGGGGAAGGAGCATCGTGCGTATTCCACTCGATTACTACCGAATTTTAGGCTTACCAATTCAAGCGACTGCCGAGCAGTTGAAGCAGGCACATCGCGATCGCACCCAACAACTTCCCCGGCGGGAATATTCCGACGTGGCGATCGATGCCCGCAAGCAGTTGATCGACGAAGCCTACACCATCCTGTCCGACCCGGACCGTCGCGGGGCCTACGACATGGGCTTCCTGGCGAAAACCTACGACCCGGACTCCGAACTGCCAACCCCGGCGGGCGACGGGAACCCGGAAGTGGGCATCTCCCAACCGGAAGCCGATTCCCACAGCCCCAGCATCGAGATCGACGACCGGCAATTTGTCGGCGCCCTGCTGATCTTGCAGGAGTTGGGCGAATACGAACAGGTCCTCACCCTCACCCGTCCCTTCCTGGGAACCGGCAACATCGGCCTCAAAGACGGCCGCTTCGGCGACCCCGACCTGATCTTGCCCGACGTCATCCTCACCGTGGCCCTGGCCCACCTGGAACTCGGCCGGGAGCAGTGGCAGCAGGGGCAGTACGAAAACGCCGCCGCCTCCCTGGAAGCCGGACAGGACGTCCTGCTGCGGGAAAGCCTGTTCGCCCAACTGCGGGGGGAAATGCAAGCCGACCTCTACAAGCTGCGCCCCTACCGGATTCTGGAGCTACTGCAACTCCCCGAAAGCAAGGGGGAGGAACGTCGCCGCGGGCTGCAACTGCTGCGGGAAATGCTCCACGAACGCGGCGGCATCGACGGCCACGGGGACGATCGCTCCGGCCTGAGCGTTGAAGATTTTCTCCGCTTCATCCAGCAACTCCGCAGTTCCCTCACCACCACGGAACAGCAAACCCTGTTTGAAACCGAAGCCCGCCGCCCCTCCGCCGTCGCCACCTATCTGGCGGTTTACGCGCTGCTGGCCCAGGGATTCGCCCGCGCCCAGCCGGCCCTGATCCGCAAGGCCAAGTTGATGCTGATGCAGTTGGGCCGCCGCCAGGACGTCCACCTGGAAAAGGCGGTCTGCTCCCTGCTACTGGGGCAGACGGAAGAGGCGAGTCGGGCGCTGGAGTTGAGCCAGGAGCGGGAACCGATCGCCTTCATCCGTCAGAATTCCCTCGATTCCCCGGATCTGCTGCCCGGTTTGTGTCTTTACTCGGAGCGGTGGTTGCAGGATGAGGTGTTTCCCCACTTCCGCGACTTGCAAAATCAGCCCGTTTCTTTGAAGGATTATTTCGCCAACAAGCACGTCCAATCCTATCTGGAAGCGCTGCCCTCCGAGGTGGGAACCTCCAACGAGTGGGTGGTCGTCCAACCCCGCCGCCGCGGCGCAACTCAGACCGGAACCCCCGCCCTTTCGACACGGCAACCGGCCAACGGCGACACTTCCGCGACAGCTCAGACTGATGTCCGCACCGGCCAACCCCAAGGGGGGGCGACGGCGACCCTGACCGCGACGGGTCGGGGAACGGCTGGGAAATCGAGCCTGGCGGGGACTTCCCCGCCCCCGGTGAAGGTGCCGTCCGTCGAGTCGAATTCTGCGTCCACCACCCTCCAAAAACCGGGAGTTTCCCCGGACAACCACCGCCGTCCCCTCTCGACGCCCCCTTCGGAACCGAATCCGCAAACCGTCGTCGCGTCGAGTCCCCCCCCCGCCCCGACGGTGCCCCCCGCGAATTCCACGGCTTCGGGGGGAGGTCGCAACCATAATTCGAGGCGGACTTCCCAGAACAACGACTCGATTAAAGTCAAACGCTTGCTCCTCGTCGGGCTGATCGGGCTGTTTGGAATTTGGTTACTGTGGACGATTTTGAGCCTCCTGTTCGGTTGGATCGGCAACGCCCTGGACGGGTTGGCCGGTCCCCGACTGCGGGGCGAACAACCCCTGGTGGAGTTGGAGCAGCCGCCCGTCCCCATTCCGGAAGTCGAACCGGAAAATCCCCTGGCCGGGGAGTTGAATGAAGGGCTCGCTCAACAGGTCCTCCGCACGTGGTTCGGCGCGAAGGCGGCGGCCCTCGGTCCGGAGTATCAGATGGAGGCGTTGCGGGAGATTTTGGTCGATCCGGCGTTGAGCCGCTGGGTGACGACCTCGGAAACCCTGCAACTGGAAAATGCTTACCGGCGCTATGAGCACGATGTGAGAATCCAGGCGATCGAAGTGGATCAGGACAATCCCAATCAGGCCATCGTCGATGCCCAAGTGCGGGAAGCCACTCAATTCTATGAGGGGGGGGAAGTGATCAATTCTGGGGACGATACCCTGCAAGTTCAGTATCAATTGGTTCGGGATCAAGGCCCCTGGCGCATCCGCGATTGGCAAGTGATCCGTTAAAACGTTCATCCCCCGTTTGAATTGACGATGCCGGGCGATCATCGCCCGGGATTTTTTGATGGACTGGGGGAAGCGGAGGGAGCTCCCTGGAGCTCCAGGGAGTCCAGAAACGGGTGGAACATCCGCACCGCTTGGGAATCAATTCCCAAGCTAACAATAAAAATCATCGGTCGATGATTGAGGAGTTTGTGCGGATCTGAGTGTAAATTTGCCTCCCCTGCCTCCCCTTTCGATCCCAAAATGTCATAATTTGATGACAAATTGATCCCAAAATCCTTATAAAACGGTATATGTACTCATGAAATCCGGATTTCCCCCTTGACCCATCTGGATATTTTCTGCAATATGTTGAGTAAATCAGCGATCCCCCCGATCCCAAAGAAAATCTACAGGGTCATCACCTGTTATTTGCACGAATGGAGATCACCCACCCATGGCACAAGAACGACCACCCTTGGAAGAAATGACTTTGCGACAGTTACGCAAGGTGGCGAGTGAATACGGTATTTCTCGCTACAGCCGAATGCGTAAAGAGCAGCTTTTAGCTGCAGTTCAAGAGATCGAGCGTAACAGATTTTCATCATTCCCCAATCAAACCCGTACCTTGGAGGGACAAACAGAAGTGCAAGGATCAAAGTTTACAGTAGGTCAAGAGGAGCAGGACGCGGATTCCCTGTCCTCAATTGATGAAAACCTGGTGGAACTTCCCGGCGCCTACAGTGAAAGTCGCATCGTCTTGATGGCCCGAGATCCGGAATGGGCTTACGCTTACTGGGATATCTCCAACCAACAGAAAGAACAATTTCGGCGTCTGGGCGGACAGCAACTGGCGCTGCGGATCTACGACGTCACCGACCTGAACTTGAGCCTTCAGGCTCCCCACAGCGTCCAGGAATATCCCTGCGACGAGTTAGCCCGAGAATGGTATTTGCCAATACCCGTGAGCGATCGCGACTATGCCATCGAAATCGGCTACCGCTGCGCTGACGGACGCTGGTTGGCCCTGGCGCGATCGCAAGCCGTGCGGATTCCCCCCATCTATCCCTCGGAGTGGATTGACGACCAATTCATCACCGTGTCCTGGAGTGAAGATCTCGAGGGCAAAACCTTCGCCGAACTCTCGCCCCCCGGACCGTCTTACCGCGATCGCGTCTACGACGATCTCTTCAACCTCGCCAAAGAAGCGGAAGCCCAGCGCATAGCCGGTTCTCTGTTCGGCTCCATGCATCAGGTTTCCAGCCACCAACACGCCGTCAGTTCCTACCTCTTTCCCTCCGGCGTCGGGAAGTGGGCTTCCGGTGTGGGTTACTCCTTATCCGGCGTCGGGATGTCCGGCATCGGCATGGGTTATTCCATGTCCGGTGTCGGCGTCACCGAATCCGGCGCGGCTCTGGGCTACTCCTTATCCGGCGTCGGGATGTCCGGTGTGGGACTCGGAGTCACCGAATCCGGCGCGGCTCTGGGTTACTCCTTATCCGGCGTCGGGATGTCCGGCATCGGCATGGGTTATTCCATGTCCGGTGTCGGAGTCACCGAATCCGGCGCGGCTCTGGGTTACTCCTTATCCGGCATCGGGATGTCCGGTGTGGGACTCGGAGTCACCGAATCCGGCGCGGCTTTGGGTTACTCCTTATCCGGCGTCGGGATGTCCGGCATCGGCATGAGCGAAACCCTCGGTTATTCCTTATCCGGCGTCGGGATGTCCGGTGTGGGACTCGGAGTCACTGAATCCGGCGCGGCTCTGGGTTACTCCTTATCCGGCGTCGGGATGTCCGGCATCGGACTGGGAGTGACTGAATCCGGCGCGGCTTTGGGTTATTCCATGTCCGGTGTCGGAATGTCTGGTGTCGGGATGGGTTATTCCATGTCCGGTGCCGGCGTGACTGAATCCGGGGCGGCTTTGGGTTATTCCATGTCCGGTGTCGGGATGTCTGGCGTGGGAATGGGTTATTCCATGTCCGGTGCCGGTTTGAGTCTGTCGGGAGCCGCCTTGGGTTACTCGATGTCGGGTATCGGAATGTCGGGTATCGGGATGGCGGCATCGATGCCTCCCATTCGTCCCCGGAAGTTCTGGTTGGTTGCCGATGCCGAGTTGATCATTTACGGTGCAACCGAGCCGGATGCGACCGTTACGATTGGCGGACGCCCCATCAAACTCAATCCGGACGGGACATTCCGATTCCAAATGTACTTCCCCGATGGTCAATTTGACTATCCGATTATGGCAGTGGCTGCAGATGGTGAACAAACTCGTTCCATCCATCTCAAGTTCAATCGCGAAACGCCGGAACGTCACACCAATACCCGCGAGGAAGCTGTTTTAGAGTGGCTGGGTTAACTTTCGGGTTCGGGGGGCAATCAGTGTCGCGATCGCTCAATTCTCAAGTTTAAGACACATCAATAATGGCCGAGTTGGGTTCGATCCCTCCTCGGCTTTTTCTTGATAGGGAGTCGGGAGTCGGATCGATGGTTCTTCAAACTAACGTGGGCTGAGTTCGATTCAATTCAGTTTGTCGTATTATCAATCATCTAACGTCTCGCCGCCAAAATTTGATCCGCCCTCAATTCCAACTTAGGGAAAAGGCGAGAGACCATCATTTCTTCCCCTCGAAACGAGACGGCATCGTAGAACCCTTCAACCAACGTGCAGATGGTGACGAGTTCTTGCAGGGGATCGACGATCCAATATTCTTCGATATCGCGGACGGCGTATTCTGATCGCTTGCCGCGGTAATCGGCGGTTCGAGTCGATTCGCTCACCACTTCCACGACCAAAATGGGGGCGGGTTCGTCGAGTTCGATGACGGCTTCCCGGGCGGCGAGGTTTTCCCACTGTTCGATCGCCAATACGGTGACGTCGGGGATGCGGGAGGTGTCCCAGCGACCCCCCCGAGGCGATCGCACTCCGATTCGCATATCTTTAGAAGTCCAGGGCAAACTTCTGTTCCGGGCTTCCGCTTTAAATTCATCGTTCAAAAATTCGGCGATCGCACCGTGTCGTCCCGTTCCCAGACTCATGGGGATCAATTCTCCTTCCACCAATTCATAGCGGGTGTCGGTGCCGTCCTCATATTTGAGGTATTCCGCAAAGCTCAACTTTCGAGTCGCAACACTCATGACGATCGCGCTCCCAGGATTTGTCCTTAAATTATAGGGCGGAACTCGGGGGCCTTTCGTTCGACTTGAGAGCGATCGCCCCAAATCCTTAAACTATAAAAATAGGGAAAGCATCCACTTTTCCGGTCAGAAGTCATATTTCACGAACCCATGGCGATCCAAAAATTAGAACGACTCAAATCCCTATTTGCCGAAATGGACAGGGCGCTCATCGCCTATTCCGGGGGCGTAGACAGCACCCTGGTAGCCCGCATCGCCCACGACGTCCTCGGCGATCGCGCTTTGGCCGTCACCGCCATTTCCCCTTCCCTCCTGCCGGAGGATTTGGAAGACGCCCGCATCCAGGCGGCGACCATCGGCATTGCCCACGAGGAAATTAACACCCAGGAAATGGCGAATCCCAACTACACCGCCAACCCGGTGAACCGCTGCTATTTCTGTAAGAGCGAACTCCACGATACCCTCAAACCTCTGGCGAAAGAGCGGGGTTATCCCTACGTCGTGGACGGGGTGAACGCCGACGACTTGCGGGATTACCGCCCGGGGGTGAAGGCAGCCCGGGAGCGGGGGGTGCGATCGCCCCTGGCCGAAGTGGGCGTCAGCAAAGCCGAAGTCCGGGAAATCTCCAAACACTTGGGTTTGGTCTGGTGGGACAAACCCGCCCAACCCTGCCTGAGTTCCCGCTTCCCCTACGGCGAAGAAATCACGATCGCCAAATTGCAGCGGGTGGGGAGGGCCGAAGTCTACCTGAGACGGTTGGGGTGGACTAACCTGCGGGTTCGTTCCGAGGCAGATACCGCCCGCATCGAACTGCCCCCCGACCAAATTCAGACTTTCGTGTTAAAAACCGACCTCCCGTCCGTGGTGGCAACCTTTCAGGAGTTGGGATTCGTTTACGTCACGTTGGACTTGGAGGGATATCGCAGCGGCAAATTGAACCAAGTTCTGAAGCCGGAAGTTCTGGCGACTCAAAATTAGGGTGTAGGGTGTAGGGTGTAGGGTGTAGGGGGAGCTTGGAAGAAAATCTTACCGGCGTTGTTCCCGGAGCTTCCCTCCGCTCCCACCCCCCCAAATAAAAGCACCCCACCGAGTTGAGTGCTTCGTGGGGCAAGGACAGTTAAACGCTTGAGTTAAATTCTCAGGGCAAGTGTGACAGTTTTCGGCCGGAGCTGTGACAATCTTTGGACCGTCCACGGTCGATAGAGCGATCGCCCCTTATTAATTGTCAATTGTCAATTCTCAACGATCAATTATCAATAAACCCGCGAGGTGATGGAGGCCCGAGCCCAACGCCAATCCCGACATGGAAACGGTACAGAGCACGAAAAACGCCTTCCAGCTTTTAACGTTTCGGGTTTGGAGTTCCATGCGGGTGAGGGCGGTGGCCGAGAGGGCCATGAGGGTGGTGGTGAAGATTTCCAGCCAGGTTGCCAGGACGACGATCAAAAAGGCGCCGAAAATAATGGAGAGAAAAAAACCGAGATTCGACTTGAACCAGGCGTTGAGCGGCTGTTTCAACCGGTAGAGGGGAATGGTATACAACAGTGCCAGGGAGACGACGCCCAGTTCGAGTGCGCCCCAAATGTGAATCTGCAAGTGAAGCTCGTACAAAGCCCACCCGAAAACCATATAAGTCAACAGCAGCAAGCCGATCGAGAGGGAAAGCATCGTCGTGGGGCGGGTATCAGAGGTTGGTCGAGATGGCCTGGACGGGGCAGGTGGGGATGCACTGTTCGCAGACGATACAGCGCGATCGCGTAAATGTCAGGTAGAAGGTTTCGGGGTTCAGGGTCAGGGCTTCGGTGGGACAGATGCCGGTACACAACCCGCAGTCCACGCAGTTGTCTTCGTCGATGAGGATTTCTCGGCTGGCGAGGGAAACGGTGACGTTTTGGGATTGCATCCATTCGATCGCCGCTTCGAGTTGGTCGATATCTCCCGACAATTCGACCACCAGGGTCCCCATCTGGTTGGGGGCGACTTGGGCCCGGATGATGTTGGCCGCCACGTTGAAGTCTTTCGCCAACCGGTAGGTGATCGGCATCTGAACCGAACGTTTGGGAAATGTCAGGGTGACTCGTTTTTTCATGGTCAATGTGCGAGACTCACTCTCGATCTTAATATCAGATCTGGTTTTTGACCGGACGAACTCTATTGAATCGGTGTGGGGAAAGTGAAAAGTTTTCTCCCGAGAGAATTCGTTAAACTGAATTCACTGATAATTCTTTGCTATTCATTGCGATTCCATGAGTACCAATCCATCGAATTCCCCCTCGACTTCCGCGACGCTCGGAACCCGCCTGAGAAATTTTACGATCGCTCTCGTGGCGGTCGTCCTGGGCGTGTCGGTGTTTTTGGGATTCCGGAGCGAAGCGACATCGACTTCTTTAGCCGAACTGGCGGCGGAGTCCACCCCCATCGAGGTGGCGTTGGACAACGGCAAGCCGACCCTGATGGAATTTTACGCCAACTGGTGTACGACCTGTCAGGCGATGGCGGAGGATATGGGCGAAATGCGGGACACTTACGGCGATCGCGTCAATTTCGTGATGCTGAATGTGGACAACAGCAAGTGGCTCCCGGAAATCCTCCAATATCGCGTGGACGGGATTCCCCATTTCGTGTTTTTGGATGAAAATGCCGAAACGGTCGGGGAGGCGATCGGCGAAGTTCCCAAGGGGATTTTGGCGACCGATTTGGACGCTTTGATCGCGGGGACGCCGCTGCCGAAAGTGGCCCGGGGCGCCGAGGTTTCCCCGTTTAAAGCTCCCGTCGCGCCGTCTTCGGATGCCGGAACCGATCCCCGCGCCCACGGCGCCCAGGTGAAGTCCCAGTGAAATTCCGAGCGATCGCGATCGCCTCAACTCGACTCCGACACCCATCCTCCGGGTCGGGTGTCGGTTTTTTCGTTACGGAACTTATCAAATCTTTAAAAAACGCAATTTTGAAACCAGTCGGTCGGGGACTTTTTTGATGGGCAATTGTGCGGATTGATGCGGTCAAGTTTGCGCTTGGAGGCGGTTTCAGCGTCGCTCCAACACTTTAACAATTATAACATAATTTTAATCCCTGTATCAATAATCGTCGATTGCAAATAAATATTGCAACTTCTCGCCAAACCTTGATATTTCACTTAATATGTAAAGTGTAGAAGAACAGATTACCTGACAGAGGTGGAGCAGTTATGAATATCTTTGAAAGTTTATCAAACATGATGGCTTACCTGACCGAGGGTGTCGCCCGGATTTTTAGCCCCAGCGACGATGCCTATCCGATGGTCGGGATCAACCCCTTTGAAGGCACTCCCTATAAAGGATCGCCCTGGGACGAATAAGGTAAAAGCAGCGTGAATTGTACCGTTAATAATCAAGGATGGACAGACCCTCCAATCAAAGCCGGTTTTGGTTGGAGGGTTTGTTTTTGGGCGATCGCAAAAGGTCGGGAGTCGGGAGTCGGGAGTCGGGAGGAAAGAGAATAAGTGCTTGCTTCTAACTTTTTATTCCTCACTCGTTCCCCATTGGGGAATCTAAAATCTAAAATCCCCCCTCCCGGTGCGCCGTTGCGGAGCGAGATCGGATATCAGATCTGATTGAGAAAAAAGGCCAGGGCGGCGCTGCCGAGGGGGACGGTCAAGTTGTCGATGCCCAGTTTGGAGATGGTTTCCAACAGGGTGGCGGCCACCGCCACGGCGATCGCGATCCCCCAGGTTTGCCAAGTGTTGCCGTTGACGGACAGCAGGATCGAACTGGAGACGACAAAACTGGTCAGGGCCATCGTCAGGGAGCCTTCCCAGCTTTTTTGATTTCCCCACAATTCGTATCGGTGGGAACCCCAACGCTGGCCGACGGTGGCGGCGAGGCCGTCCCCCCAGGTCATCACCAAAATTCCCAAAGCGGCGTATTCGGGGCGGGCGATCGGCCAGAACCAACCGATGAGCAGACCGATGCTGACGGCGTAGAAAAATGTACCCAGGCTCTGGCGGCCGACGCTGTTGATGCTCGGGAGGATGGGAACGGCGAGGGAAATCAGAGCGATCGCGCCGGAAATGACTCCGGCGGCGATGCCGATCCAGGCGGGAATTTGCAGCCACCAGGCCAGCAAAATCACGTTTCCCGTGCCGATGTGGACGACCTTCCGGGAGACTTCGGCATCGACGGCGAACAGGCGGTTGAGTCCCTCCGCCAGGGCCAGAATCGCGCCCAACCACAGGCCAACCAGGGCGATCTGGAGCCAAACCGTGGGATTTTCACTCAAAACAGACATGGGAATCCTTAACGAATGGGACGCCGAACGGGTGCGGGGTTGACCGTTGCGGCTCACAGAATTATAGATCGCCGAATGCCGAGGACACCGCGATCGCTGCGCCGATCGCCCGAAAGCTCGATTTGAGAACGGAGAGGGAGGGATTCGAACCCTCGGAGAGGCTAAACACCCCTCAACAGATTAGCAATCTGCCGCTTTCGACCACTCAGCCACCTCTCCTGGTGACATCAGCTTATTCTAACAGATACAAATCGGGAAGTCTAGATCCGACATCCAAAAATTTTCAACTGCGGTCTGGCCGAGATTTTCGGAGATGCGATCGCCCGTAGAGGTTAAGATGCAGGGTAGATGCTGTTGCCGACCCGGGGAAATGTGCGATGGAAGCCGAGGAGTTACTGGACCGCTATCAGCGAGGGGAGCGTCACTTTCAATCCGTCGATCTCGGGGGGGCGAACTTGAGCGGCGTGAACCTGAAACAGATCGATCTCAGCGGGGCGGACCTCGGGGGGGCGAATCTGAGCTGGGCCGTCCTCACCGAAGCCCAGTTGACGGGAGCCAATTTGACCCGGGCTGACCTGCAAAATGCCCTCCTTACCAGCGCCCACCTCGATCGCGCCAAGCTGAACGGGGCCAATTTTTCCCGAGCCGATTTGCGGTTCGCGTCCGTCCAAAATGCCCGACTCAACTGGGCGATCCTGGAAGGAATCCAGGCCCACCGCATCAATTTAACCGCCAGCCGCCTCGACCGCGCCAAGCTCAAGGGGGCGATTCTCGACAAGGCCGAACTCGGTTTTGCCCAACTCCCGGAAGCGGACTTGAGCAAAACCAATTGGGTGGCGGCGAACCTGCGGGAGGCGAACCTGCGGGAGGCGAATTTGCGGGAGGCGAATTTGCGGGAGGCGAATTTGACGGCGGCGAATCTGACCGAAGCCGATCTCGGCGGTGCGATGTTGCGGTCGGCGGTGCTGGTGGAGGCGGACCTGCATCGGAGCCGGTTGGGGGGGGCAGATCTGACCCGGGCTACCTTGGACCGCGCCGACCTGAGCCGCGCCGACCTCGCCGATGCCTATTTGCTTAAGGCCAGTTTCCGGCAGACCGACTTGTTGCGGGCGAATTTGCAGGGGGTGTATTTGCTGTGGGGAAATTTCGTCGGGGCGAATTTGCAGGGGGCCGATTTGCGGCGGGCCGACCTGAGCGGCGCCTATTTGCAAGAGAGTTCCCTGGCGGCGGCGGACCTGCGGGAGGCGCTGTTGGTGGACGCCCACCTGATTCGGACGACGTTGGAGGGGGCGAATTTGACGGGGTGCTGCATTTGCAATTGGCGTCCCCGGGAGGTGGATTTGTCGGGGGTGGTTTGCGAGTACCTGTTCGCGGGGTTTGATTTCGCGACCAAGCAACCGAGCGATCGCACCTCGGCGGTGGAAGCGTTGGGGTTGGAGGCGACGTCCGACGGCCGCACTTTATTGACGGTGGAATTTTTTGAGGCGATCGACTGGGAGGCCCTGGTGTACGCGGTGGCGGCGGTGGAGGGGGAAAGCCGCGATTTGACTTTGACCATCTGGGGATTTGAAACTTTGCCCGACCGCGGCCGCCTGCAACTGCAGGCGAATCACTGGGTGAATGCCGAATGGGTGGGCGATCAAATTTTGGGGCGATATCCGGAAATGGTGGCGCGGGTGGGCGAGAACCGGGCGGCGATCGCACAATTGCTCGGCTTGCATGATCTTTCGGACTCGGCCGGCGATCCGTCGCGATCGCCCCATTTGGAATTGTCGCAACTCTCGGAGCGGCAAAAAAATCTCTACTGGGAGATCTCCCGCCAGATTCAATCTATCCTCAATTCCCAGTCGCCGAGCGAATTTGTTGACCCCGTGCAGCGCCTGTTGAGTTATTTAGAAAAACAGGGGATTTCGACCCGGGAAATTCGCCACCGGGCGATCGTGGAACAAATTGTCGGGCGCGCCAAGCGGGAGCCGAAATTTCGGGAACAGCTCCGGGATTGGGAAAAACAAACCGGAATTGCAGGAAACCGGTCGCCGATGCAACAACTTTTGCGGTTCGCGATCGCGCTTTTATCTACAGAATCCTAGGGGAGTTGTGTGTCGGACGGCAATTGGTTATCATCGATCCAGTTGCCCGCATTTTTACGCCTTCAACAGAGATTACATCTCCCAGTTTGATGACTCAAAATATCGAAACAATAATTCATCACTTAATCGATCAGGTTCGAGCTCGAACCGGTCAAAATTTGACGGACATTCAAATCAAACTCCTGACAGAAATTCTCGGCGACCCTAACAAAACCTACGAACAAATTGCCCAGGATGCTTTCTATTCAGCCAGCTACATCAAGCGCTTTGTCGCCCCCCAACTGTGGAAACTGCTCTCCGAAGCCTGGGGGGAAAAAATTACCAAAGCCAATTTTATCGGCAAGTTAGACCGAGAAATTGAGAGTTCGATGCCACCCCGGAGCATCCTGGAACTGCCCTACGATGCCGTCCCCCTCAATTCGCCCTATTATATCGATCGCCCTCCCATCGAAACGGACTGTTATCGGGAAATCCTGAGCGACCACGCTTTGATTCGGATTACCGCCCCCAGGCATATGGGAAAAACGTCATTAATTTCCCGCATTGTCGCCCACGGAAAAGCCCACAATTATTATGGCGTTTGGCTGACTTTAAATCTCGCCGAGAGCGAATTATTTTTGAACCCGCCCCGTTTTTTTCGCTGGTTCTGCGCCAACCTCACCCGGCAGTTGCCGATTCCGTCCCAGTTGGATGACTATTGGGATGAGGATATCGGATATTTGATGAGTTGTACGTTCTATATGCGATCGCACGTCCTCGAAACTATCGATGCCCCTATCATTCTCGTCCTCGACGAAGTGAACGTGCTGTTCGATTACCTGAATTTGGCCCGCGATTTTTTTTCGATGTTGCGAGCTTGGCACGAAGAAAGCAAGGATGCGGAAATTTGGCAAAAATTGCGCTTGGTGATCAGCAACTCGACGGAAGTTTATGTCAACTTGGATGCCAACTGCTCCCCCTTCAATGTCGGAATGTCCGTCGTCCTCCCCCCTTTCAACGTCTCCCAAATTGACGACTTATCCCGGCGACACGGACTGAATTTGTCGGCGAATGAAATTGACGCGATCGCCCTCAAGTTGGGGGGGTTTCCCGCCCTGATTCGCCAGCTCTTTTACGAAATGGTTCGCCGGGAACTCTCCCGGTCAGCCGCCTTTAAAGATGCGGCGACGGAGAACGGAATTTTTAGCCGGGACTTGCAAGAAAAACTGGATAATTTGCAGCAGAATCCGGAGTTGGCGGAAACGTACCGAAATATCCTGCGCGATCGCGTTCCCCCCCTGTTGGAACAAAAGCAAATTTTTCAGCTCAAAAGTTTGGGGTTGATTCACTGGGACGGCCGGGCCGCGCGGGTCAGTTGCGACCTCTACCGACAATATTTTGGCGATCGCCTCTGAGGCTTCACGCGACGCGGAACACCGGCGTCTGGTAACATTTGACGCGATCGCCGGCGGTCCAATCTGGACTCAGACTGACGGTGGCATCCAATTTGATCCGGTTGAAATGGCACAGTCTCTCGACTTCTTCCGGTTCCAGATAAAAGACCTTGGATAAAGATACGACGGGAATTGTGAAGTTAAACTCCCGCTCAATTTTTGTCGATCCACGGGCGGCAATTTCGTCAAATTTATATTCTAAAAAGTTCAGTTTTTTGTAAATTGGGATCGGCGAAAACTGGTCGAAAATTATATCCCATGCCGAGGGGGCAATATTCAGTCTGAGTCGGGGAGTAACCCGCAGCCAATTTTTGGTTTCTGTTTCGGAAAAAATCACGGTATAAGAACCGGAAATTCGCATCCGATCTCGGATGGCTTCAGCCCGAAACAGGTTCAAGGTAATTTGAGCCATAGCGATAGACCCTCTAATACAGAAATGAGCGAACTGACTTCATTATTAAAAGAATCCCAAATTTTAGCAATGAGATAAAGTAGATAATCTCATCGTTGAAGTCGGCCGAAAATGTTTAGATTTCCTTTACAATGCCGGATCGACGGGGCAAAAATCCGACGGAGGCGAACCAATGCACATTTTTCTGCTTTTGTCAAGATGATAAGCAGGATAAGTTTGACTTCCGGGATAGATATAAAATAATTGCCGAGGCGATCGCGACGGTCCGCACCGATTCCCAGGTCCTTCCCGTCTCCCAACCAGCATACCCGAGAGATGCCACCCATTGGCGGCCGATCACCGAGTCCCGAAATCTGCGATCGACAACGAAAATTGAAGCGAAATTCGACTTATGACATTTGCCCGAGATTCCCGACAACACGCCCCCGCCACCGAACGCAACCGCCAACCCATTTTGGAAGTGCTCGATCGCGTCCTCCCGAGTACCGGAACCGTCCTGGAAGTCGCCAGCGGAACGGGACAACACGCCGTCTTTTTTGCCCCCCGCCTCAAACCCCGCCGCTGGCTGCCCTCGGACCCCCAACCGCTATTGCGAGACAGCATTCACGCATGGCAAAATCACGCCCCTGCGGACAACCTCTGTCCCCCCCTGGCGTTGGACGTGCAAGCCGATTCTTGGCCGGTGGAAGGGAGCGCGAGCCCCCCGGAACTCGCCCAATTTCCCATCACCGCCGTCGTCGCCATCAACCTGATTCACATTTCCCCCTGGTCCGCCTGCGAGGGGTTGATGGCCGGGTGCGATCGCATTCTCCCCCCCGGCGGCATTCTCTACCTTTACGGCCCCTACAAAATGGGCGGACAAAACACGGCGCCGAGCAACGAATCTTTCGATCGATACTTGCAAAGTTCCGATCCCCGTTGGGGCGTCCGGGATCTCGATGATGTTGTCAAATTGGCGAATTCCCACCATCTCAAATTGTTGGAAACCGTGGCGATGCCCGCCAATAATTTTTCCGTCGTTTTCGAGCGCTTCTGAATGAAGCATATTGGAATCGATTATAATAAAAATACTGCGCCGGAGGCCGCCATGACCCTTTCCCGAGACTTGGAAACCCCGCCACCTCAACCCGAACTCACCGAACCGGAGTGGGAAGCGATCGCATTTCCGCCGGGAGACTTGGAAAGCGAGGAACCGCCCTTGGAAAGTTATCTGCACTTACAACAATTATTGCTGCTGCTCAAATGCCTGGACTGGCTGTGGCAAGATCGCGACGATTATTTTGTCGCCGGGAATCTGACGATTTACTACAGTCCCGAACAGGTGAAAACGAAAGATTTTCGCGGGCCGGATTTCTTCCTGGTGCTGGATACGGAGCGGAAGCCCCGCAAAAGTTGGGTGGTGTGGGAAGAAGGGGGAATCTATCCCCACGTCATTATCGAACTGTTGTCGGACTCGACGGCGAGCCGCGATCGCAACGAAAAAAAGACAATTTACCAGAATATTTTTCGCACCCCGGAATATTTTTGGTTTTCCCCGGACAGTTTGGAATTGAAAGGGTTTTGTTTGTTGAACGGAAACTACGAACCGCTGCAACCGAACGATCGCGGACACCTGTGGAGCCATCAATTACAATTATTTCTGGGAATTCACGACAAGAAACTGAGATATTTTACCCCCGAAGGGGAATTGGTTCCGACGCCGGAAGAGGCGGCACGGGCCGAAAAATTGCAGCGAGAAACAGCCGAACGTCGGATATTGGAAAATGAAGAAGTGATTCGGACGACGCAGGCACAACTGGAAACTGAGCGGCAGCAAAAAGAACGGTTGGCGGCGAGGTTGCGGGAACTGGGAATCGATCCGGACGCCATGTAAATGCGGGTTTTCCGGAGATCCGGCAGGATGGCGAAATCGTCGCTTTCCGCGAAATTGACATTGACAAAAGTGACGGGATGTGATAGCCAAAAAACAGGCAACTGTTCAGGCAAACGGCAGGGGTGCGATCGCGATCTTTAATAGGGGCCCGGCAGTTCAGACCCCATTTTTCGGTAAAATAAATCCTTAACCATCAAAACCGGAAAAATAACCAGGTATAAAGCATGACTGCAACCACGCCGAAACCCGTCTCGTCGATTCCCGAATTCTGTCAGGGCATCCAGTATTTTGGCGAAACATTCCCCAGGTTGGAAACCTACGGTCAAACTCCGGCGATCGCGGAAGGAAAAACCGCCATTTCCGACCCCCGCGACCCCGCCGGCGTCTACCAGACCTTGCTCTACGCCGACGCCCTGCGCTACCTGATCCTGCAAGTCACCGGCAGCAAAGCCTCCGGACACCCCGGCGGTTTTGCCAGCCAAGCCGAAGCCTACGCCGCCCTGGTGATGCTGGGCTACAAAAACATCATCACCGAAGTCGGGCACCACGCCCCCGGTTTTTACAGCGCCGTCTTCCTCGATCGCTCCCTGGAGGACATGGAAATCTACACCGTCCAACAATTGCGCGATCGCTTCCGGGAAATGCACGGGCTCCTCGGCCACCTCTCCGGCTACATCCCCGGACTGCTCAACCCCGCCGGCCCCCTCGGCCAGGGCCAGCACTTCGCGATGTCCGCCGCCCTCCTGCACCGGGACAAACTCTTCCCCTTCACCCTCGGCGACGGCGGCATGGGCGAACCCTACCCCATGAGCAGCATGGCCCACTTCAACACCGCCTACCCCGACGTCACCAACTTCCTCCCCGTCCTGGTGTGGAACGGCTACAGCCAGGAACACCACAGCATGGTTTCCACCAAAACCAACGAGGAAATGATCGCCTATTGGAAAGGCAACGGCTTCGCCGAAGTCATCCTGGTGGACGCCAAAGACTTCGACGACCAAAACCAACCGGGCGATTACGTCGATAGCACGGCTTTCTCCCTGGACCGGCGGATGGCTTTCACCCAGGCCGTTTTGGAAGCCGCGGACAAAGCCGCCAAATCCGCCCTCGGCGGCACCCTGACGGTGTTCATCATCAAACAACTCAAGGGCGCCGGAGTCCACGCCCGGGGCGCCAAATCCCACAACCTCTATGCCGGAGATACCCTGGATAATCCCAACATTATCAAAACCCTCCAAGAACGGGCTCTCCCCATCCAAGCCTGGGAATTGGTCCGCAAAAACCTGGAACGGGCCGGCGGCGGGCCGGCTTCCAAAACCGTCGTCACCGAATTTGAGTATGCGATCGCCGATCTGGGGACTTTGCCTTTAGAAGAGTATACCGTCGGCGGCGATCCGAAAGTGGCGACCACCGCAATGGGTGAACTGGTCGCCCACGTCGGCCAGAAGGACCCCCACTTCGTCGTCACCAACGCCGACGGCAACGCCGCCTCCGGCATCAACAACATCAACCAAGCCCTGAAAATCATCCACCCCACCCCCGACGACCTCTACTTCCAGGGACCCCACGGGCAGGTTTACGAACCCCTCAGCGAGGATGCCTGCGCGGGACTGGCGGCAGGGTTGGCATTGATGGGCGCACGGACGCTGTGGTGTTCCTACGAATCCTTCGCCATCAACGGCCTGCCGATTTGGCAAACCGTCACCCAGGCGATGGCCGAACTGCGCCGCCCCACCCCCTCGACGATTACCCTGTTCACCGCCGGAGCCCTGGAACAGGGCCGCAACGGCTGGACCCACCAGCGACCGGAAATCGAGGCCTATTTCGCGGCGATGATGCGGAACGGCAACGTTTTCCCGGTGTTCCCCCCCGACGCCAACAGCATCCAAGTTTGTTACGAGTGGGCGCTGACGACCAAAAATAAGGGGATTACAATTACTGCCAGTAAGTCCCCCCTGCCCATCCGCACCACCTTTGAACAGACGCGCCAAGGGTTGCGGGACGGTGCCGTTATTTTGGAAGAGGTTTCCGGCGATAAAACGGTGGTGTTTGCCGTGCTTGGAGACATGACATTGATCCCGGTTTTTGAAGCGGCGGCTTACCTGGAAACTGAGGGCATCGGCACTCGGATTGTGTCCGTTATTAACCCCCGCCGCCTGTATCGTCCGAGCGATGTTGCTTGGAATACCTGCTCGGAAGCGGACGGCGATTTTATGAGTGATGAAGCCTTCGATAAATTGTTCGGCGGCGACGCCCTGATCGGGGTGACGGGCGGCGCCAGTTTAATGCTCGAACCGATCATGTTGCGGAGTTCTGTCAAGCGGGATACCTTCGCCTGGAAGCGGGGCGAAACGGCCTCCAGCGCGGGTCAGGTGATGGCGTTCAACGGTTTGACTGCCGAGGCTTTGACTAAGCGTGCGATCGAATTGGTTCACTAGGGTTTAAACCGGGCTGGTGGCGCCAAAGCGCAACAACGGGCGATCGTCTTGTTGTTGGGCTTTAGCCCCGGCCGGGTGCTAGAATTGGGAGGATGCGATCGCACTCAATCAAACCCATGTCGCAAACTTTAGTTGATATTGGCAGTTTGATCACCAGCAATCCGGACATCCAAGGGGGGCGTCCGATTATCTCGGGAACCGGAACTTCCGTTCAGCGAATCGTCGCCCTCTACAAGCAAGGTTACGGGGCTGATGAAATTGTCGCCGACAAGGATTATTTAACATTGGCGCAGGTTGATGCGGCGTTGGCTTACTACTACGCCAATCAGCGAGTTATTGACGGAGTCCGGGGGGGATTCTCCGCCCATTGCCCAGGTAAAATCCCCCTAAATCCCCCTTTGAAAGGGGGACTTTGAGAGCCATTCTCCCCCCTTCTGCAAGAACTTTGAGAGCCATTCTCCCCCCTTCTGCAAGAACTTTCAAACCCATTCTCCCCCCTTTCAAAGGGGGGCTGGGGGGGATGGAGTCCGGGGGGGATTTTCCGCCCATTGCCCAGGTAAAATCCCCCTAAATCCCCCTTTGAAAGGGGGACTTTGAGAGCCCTTCTCGCCCCTTTCAAAGGGAGACTTTGAGAGCCCTTCTCCCCCCTTCTGCAAGAACTTTGAAACCCATTCTCCCCCCTTTCAAAGGGGGGCTGGGGGGGATGGGGCTGGGGGGGATTCTTCTATCCTTATCCCGGCGGGTTGTTTAACTCAAACCCAGCCAAGCGAGCAGTCCCTGTCCGGTGAAATATTCGATCGCCAATGTGATGACAAATCCCACCATCGCCGCCCGACCGTTCAGGCGTTCGGCATAATAATTAAATCCGAATTTCGGTTCTTCCAAATTGGGAGTCGTCGTCGGTTGAGGGACTTCTGTGGTCATGGGATAGTGATTCCTTACTCTACGGTGCTCAGTCTCAATTTTAACGGTTTTCGTCCGCGATCGCGACCCGTTACCCCCTACAACAGGCCGCACTCTCGCAACCGTTCCGTCATCATCTCCAAATGCTGCCACCACTTGCCACCCCCCATCACCCAACTGCGGGTGGGGAGGTGGCCGGCGGGGGCTCGGAGGCGGTAGTCGAAACCCGTCGTCGGGTTGTGGGGAATGTAGGTCAGCCAACCGACGCGATCGCAAAATTTTCCGTAATCTTCCCCGACTTCCCCAAAAATCTCGGCTTGGACGCTGAATCCGAACCGACCTCGACTGTATTTCACCCACAGGCCATCGATCGTCTCTAAATCCGGCCCGGGTAATTGTTTCAGGTCGGTGGGGTGCAGGTAGGGCCGTCCCCCCCTTCCCAGGGCCCGACACAGCACCACCCAGGTTTCCCGGTCCGCCTCCCGCCACCTATGACTCGCCAAAAGTTGCCGCAGATCCCGATAATCGACCCCCCGTTCCGATGCCAGGATGTCATTTTTGGGAAGTTGGCCACCACCCGGAATCAGTTTCCCCAATATCCCCGACAAACTGTTATTTTGCCTAGGGGTAGACATTTTCGATTTGGGTTTGGGTTTGGGTTTGGGTGCGATCGCTTCTAAAACTGCTTGTGCCGAGGGATAGCGGCCGCGGATCTGATTGTTGACCAACCCGTCGAGAATCGTTCCCAAGTGGGGGCTGACGGCGCGATCGGCGGTTAAAAAATCCCGCCAAACCCATTTTTCCCGCACCGGATCGTACAATTGCCAGGGGGAAATTCCGGTGAGTAAATACAGGCAAGTTGCCCCCAAACTGTAGAGGTCACTGGCTGGAAAAACTCGCCCCCGCGTTTGTTCCGGCGCCATAAATTCCGGACTGCCGACGACGGTTCCGGTGTTGCTGAGGGCGGTGGCCGTCAGCAGTTTTGCCACCCCAAAATCGATCAAAACGATCGCGCCAGATTGGGTAGATTTTGACTTCGATTTGGAAACGCTTTTCGGCTGCGGCGGGGGCGGTGAGGGAATCCGGGGGCGATCGCGAATTCCGGCGCTGGTGCGGGTTTCCCCGGCTGTGTCCGGACTGTTAAAACGGGCGGGGGGAGGCGGGATCGGGGGGGCGAGAGAGTGGCGGATCAGGTTGGCGGGTTTGATATCCCGGTGGATGATATTGCGATCGTGGATAAACTGGAGCACCGGCAGTAATTCTCGCAATAATTGCCAAATTTGTTCTTCATCAAATACCCCGTCCCGTTGGAATTCCTGCCATAGGGTTTTTCCGGGGATATATTCCTGGACTAAAAATAACAGTTGATGTTCATCGAAGTGGGCGAGGAGTTTGGGGATTTGCGGGTGTTCCCCCAAACAGTCCAGACGCACCGCCTCTTGGTGAAATAATTTGACGGCGCGATCGTAGCTTTCATCCCGTTCGGGGAAATCGAACTCTTTGATCACGCAATTCGGACGGGACGGAATTTGTTCGTCGATCGCCAAAAATGTCCGACCGAACCCCCCCTGACCGATGGGTTGTACCGGGCGATAGCGATTTTGCAGTCGCAACGAAAAACCGCAACTCTGGCAGTATTTGGCAGTGTCAGAATTGTGAGGTTGCAGGCATCGGGGGTTGATACAGTAACTCATCTGCCAAGCGCCGGTCAAACCGTCATCATCAGTTTATCATGAAAATCATTCAATATTCAAGACATAAAAGCATTGATTTCCGCTCAAATTTCATCGGTGGGGGCTACCTTACAGGGTTGCCTCCCAAACCGATCGCGTCTAAATTTCCAAATCGCTGCGGTTGCGAACTAAATCTTCTGTCAAAGTCGCCAACTTTTTCAAATCCCCTTCCAGTTCCCGCGCCCGCTGCTTGTAGATCAGTTTCCGGTTCAGGGCTGACCGCGCCAAATCTTCTCGGTTTCGCCTCATCGCCTCCGCCGCCACCCGATGCCAATCTTTCATCTCATTTAAGGCGTCTTGATACTGGGGTTGGATGTCATCCCAGGCGGTTTTGATATCGGCTAAAGCGCCGTTCAAAAGACCCGATAAATTTTGCGATCGCGCCTCTCCCAACGCCTGGGCGATCGGTTCATTTAACGTATCGACATTGATTTGGCTGAGGACGGGGATAAAATTGCGAATTTGGCGGCTGTCGCTGACCCCCGTGATGCACCAAGTTGCGAAGTGTTCGCAGTTGTTAAATAATAGGTTATATTTGCGTTCTCCCAGCCGACTTTCAGCCCGCCGGATCGTCGTATCGGCAATGTAGCGGAATGGATAGGATCGGATGTAAATTCTTTGGCCCCGGCCGAAGGTTTCCAGGCTAGTCCGTTCGATCGTCTCGCTGGGCTTGCGGTAGTGGATGGCTGTACCGTCGCCGCAGTCGATGCCGTGGTGCTCGTACACCCCATCCATATTCCAGAATTCCCGATATGCATAAATTTGATCGCCTCGCGCCATACTCCTCTCCTGGCAGGTCGGGTTCCTTTAGTTTAACCCCAAGTGTCCGGGATGGCATTAAAAAAATGGGGTGTGCATCGATCGCCAACTTGGAAGACTGTACAGTTTCGGGCAATTGTCATATAATTGAATTGGGACTTTCGTATCAAAAATTTAAAAAGTTGACGTCACGTTTATTTTTTTGAACTTCATGGCCACCGAATCTCAATTCCCAATCGCTGGCGATGCCCGTTTGAGCTGACCGAAGAGCCGGACAAGCCGAGATAGACCCGACAGACCATCGGTTGATCATCAAAAATGTCGAGGCGAGAGATCGGGGTGCCGATCGCCCGTTTTTCACTGTATTACCGAAAAATGGAGGAGAACCATCATGCCCTCTGATACACCACCCAGGCGGACGATTCTGGCAGTGGATGATAGTGTTTCCATGCAAGAGATCGTCAAACAGACCCTCAGAAGCACCTACAAGGTCATGGTCGCCAACAATACGGTCGAAGCGTTGGCGTTCTTACACCACGAGTCCATCGACTTGCTGTTGTTGGACGTATCGATGCCGGGGGTCAATGGTTTAGAATTGTGTCGAATTATCCGGCGATCGCCCCACTTGCGCGATTTGCCGATTATCATGTTGACAGCACGAGATTCGATGTACGACAAAATCGAAGGACGTTTAGCGGGTGCAACGGAATATTTGACCAAGCCTTTCGATGCCACACACCTGAAAGAAGTGGTTCAAAAAATACTCGCCGTGACGGCAGAAGTCCGGTGAATTTCACCCTAAAATTAGGAGAACGGAAACCATGAGTACGGTCTTAGTTGTTGATGATGTAGAAACCGAATTGGCACTAATCAGCGGTATTTTAAAAGAGTCGGGATTCCAAGTCCGCCAAGCCAGCGACGGGGACGAAGCGATCGCCCAAATTCAAGACCAGCCGCCGGATCTGGTCGTTTTGGACGTGATCATGCCCCGCATGAACGGATTTGAAGTGATCCGGGAGTTGAGAAGCAATCCCAAAACCGAACATTTACCCGTGGTTTTTTGCACCCAAAAAGATACCGCAATTGACCGCACCTGGGGAACGGAATTGGGGGCCGATGCCTACCTAGGAAAACCCTTTGAATCCCAACAGTTGATCGAAATGATTCGGCGTCTGTTGGTGTGACCCATTCGGAAATGATTTCCCCAACGCCCAACCCGCGATCGGTTCCTTCAGAAGCCAGACGGAAATATCTCAGTTTCCGCCAAGATCGCAGCCGATTTGCGATCGCCCTGACCTCCGTCCGGGAAGTCCTATTTTTGAGCAAACAGCAAATTACACCCGTCCCCAATACTCAACCCTTTTTGCTGGGATTGACGAACCTGCGGGGGGAGATTTTATCCGTGGCAGATTTCGGCATTTTCCTGGGCTTAAAACCCGTAGATTCCACCCAGGAAGAGAGTCGAATTTTGGTGGTGGAAGCCCCCGATCCCCGAGATTTGACCCTCCCCATGATGCGGGTAGGTTTGGCGATATCCCGCGTCGAAGGAGTGGTTTCTCTCAACCCCGATAAAATCAGTTCAGCCGCAGATGCCAGCGCCGAAATCGTCCCCTTTTTACAGGGTTTGTACAATCACCAGGGTGATCTATTAACCATCGTCGATATCGAGGCGATCGCCCACTGTCCCCGCTGGTAAAAATGAAGGTTCCGAATGGGAGGGTAACTGACAATCGAACGTCGATCATCAATTGCCTTTCCCCGACTCCCGACTCCCGACTCCCGACTCCCGCTTCTTCTTGGCTGTCAACGAGAAAAATTGGATATGGAAGAAAACTTAACTCAGTGGTTGTCCGGACCATTCATCCCCCACGGCCACTGCTACCTGTGGAAAACGCCCCTCGTCGCGTTGCACGTCATATCGGACGGTTTGATCGCCCTCGCCTACTTTTCCATTCCCCTGTTATTGATTTATTTCGTTTGGAAACGGAAAGACCTGTCCTTCGGCGGAATTCTACTGCTATTCGGGGCATTTATTATCTCCTGCGGCCTGACGCACCTGATGTCAATTTGGACGCTGTGGCATCCCGATTACTGGGTTTCCGGTACGATAAAAGCCAGTTGTGCCCTCATTTCCGTCTATACCGCCTTCGAGATGGTGCCATTTATACCCCGGGCGATCGCCTTCACCAGCCCCGAAGAACTCGAAGCCGTCAATCAAACCTTACAACAGCAAATTCAAGAGCGAAAAAACGCCGAAGAAAAAATCGAAGCCGAACGCCAACGGCTGTTTTCATTACTCGACGCCCTCCCCGCTTTTATCTCCCTGCAAGCCCCCGATTATTCGGTTCGATTTTTAAACAAAACCGCCCGGGAAGAATTCGGAGAAAGCGCCGATACGCCTGACGGCACGCTGCGCGATCGCAAATGCCACGAAGTCCTCGCCGCCAGTCCCCAACCCTGCCCCGAATGCCAGACCTTCGAGGTATTCAAAACCCAACAACCGGCGGTGTGGCAGTGGGAAAACCCCAAAAATCGGCGCACCTATGACATTTACGCCTATCCCTTCACCGACATCGACGGACAGCAGTTGGTGATCGAAATGGGGATCGACGTGAGCGATCGCATCGCCGCAGAAACCCAACGGCGGGAAGCCCTGTTGGAAGTGGAGCGATCGCAACGCCTCCTCCGCACCGTCATCGACACCACCCCCGATTTAATCTTCGTCAAAGACCGCAACTTCCGCTATCTTTTAGCCAACCAAAGTTTTGCCACCGCCCTCAATACCACCCCCGAAGAAATGGTCGGGAAAGACGATCTCGAAGTCGGTTTTCCCAAACCGCTGATTTTCGGAGATCCCGAACAGGAAATTGTCGGATTTCGCCCAGATGATGAAACCGTCTTGCGGCAGGGGCAATCCCTCCGCAACTCCGACGATTATGCCACCTTCGCCGACGGTTCGGAACATATTTTCGACACCCAAAAACTGCCCCTGCGGGACGAAAACGGGGACATCTTTGCCGTCTTGGGATTTTCCCGGGACGTGACCGCCGCCAAAGCCGCCGAAAAAAACCTCAAAGAAGAGCGACAACGACTCTTCAGCATCCTCGACGGTATCCCCGCCTTTCTGTACCTACAGGCGCCGGACTATTCCGTGCGATTTGCCAACCGCCAATTTCGGGAACAGTTCGGCGAGGCCGGCGATCGCCCCTGCTACGAAGTCGTAGCCGATCGCGACCAACCCTGTGAAACCTGCCCCACCTTCCGGGTATTTGAAACCCAACAATCCCAAAATTGGGAATGGCACGACGAAAGGAGCGGCAAAACCCATCAAATTTACGACTACCCCTTCACCGACACCGACGGAACTTTACTCGTCGTCGAAATGGGGATCGATATCAGCGATCGCAAACAGGCCGAAGAAAACCTCGAAAAAATCGCCGCCGAACGGAAGGCCGAAGCCGAATCCCTCACCGAACAAGTCCTCAAACTCCTCGGCGAAATCAAAGGTGCCGCCCAAGGCGATCTCACCGTCAAAGCCGAAGTCACCAACGACGTCCTCGGCGCCGTCGCCGACTCCTTCAACTACCTCGTCAGCGAACTGCGGAAAGTCGTCAACGGCATCCAGCAACTCGCCCAACAAGTCACCCAAACCGCCGGAGAATCCATCGCCAGCACCGACGAACTGGCCCGCCGCGCCCGCACCCAAGCCCAACAACTCGAAGAGGCCCTGCGGAAAGTCGAGCGGATGGTCAACTCCATCAAAGATGTCTCCGACGCAGCCCAACGGGCCGAACAGGTCGCCCGGGAATCCGCCCAAACCGCCGAAGCCGGGGGGGTGGCCGTCGATCGCGCCGTGGAAGGCATCGACGAACTGCGCCGCACCATCGCCGACACCGCCAAAATGATGAAACGCCTGGGGGAATCCTCCCAGCAAATCGGCAAAATCGTCACCTCCATCTCCCAAATCGCCGCCCAAACCAACCTCCTGGCCCTCAACGCCACCATCGAAGCGGCCCGGGCGGGGGAACAGGGGCTCGGCTTCGCCGTCGTCGCCGAGGAAGTCCGCAAACTGGCCGAACGTTCCAGCGGTGCCACGGAGGAAATTTCCGAAATTGTCGGCACCATCCAAACCGAAATCGGCCGGGTGATGCAGGCGATGGAAACCGGCACCCAGGAAGTCGTCGAAGGCACCGAACTCGCCGCCCAGGCCAAAACCCACCTGGTGGACATCATCCGCGTCAGCCGCGAGATGAATGCCCTGATTGAAAATATCACCCGGGCCAGCAATAAACAGGTCGCCTTCGCCGAGGAAATTTCGAGTACCATGACGGAGGTGAACCAAATCGCCGACACCACCGCCCACAACGCCGAAGACGTGACCACCACCCTCAACGGGCTCTCCGTTGCGGTCGGCAAATTGCAGAAATCTGTCGCCAAGTTTCAAAGTTAATTAGAATGGGGAAATAAATTGATAATTATCAATTATCAATTATCAATTATCAATTATTTCCCCCCGACTCCCGACTCCCGACTCCCGACTCCCCATAAAAAATGGATGACTTCAGCCACCTAATCGGAACCTTTATTGCCGAAAGCCGAGATTTTCTCCAGTCGATGGAGGAAAATTTGTTGGCGATGGAGGAAGATGAGACACTCGAAGATCGAGAAAAGCGGGTGCAGCAGTTGTTTCGGGCGGCACACTCGATTAAGGGGGCGGCTTTGATGTTCGGGTTGGAAACCGTTGCCGATGTCGCCCATACTTTGGAGGATTGTTTTGGGATTTTGCGCGATCGCGCCGACCTCACTTCCCTGAATCCGGATACGATCACCGACTTGTTGAACGGGGTCGATCGCCTCAAAGAGTTGGTGGAAAAAACGAGCCGCAATGAACCCATCGCGGCCGCTGAAATCGCCAGTATTTCACCGATAAAAACTCGCCTGCAAGAGCGATATGGGAGCAACCAACCGCCCGAACGAAGCCAAAGCGATTCACCCATTTCCGCCGATATTATTCGCACCATTTTCGATACGGAACTGCCCCCCCTCCTCGATCGCCTGGAAGCGGAACTGTCTCAAGTCACGGCCGAAACCCAGGCGAAAACCCTCGCCCAACTCAACGAAATTTACTATCAACTTTCGGGGATGGGGGCGATGTTGGAATTGCCGGAATTTTCCCGACTAGCCGAACCCCTGCGGGAACTGATCGACTCCCCGGAACTTTCCCCGGAATCCTTGCAAAAACGGGGGTGGGCGATCGCCGAGTCCCTGGGAACCGCCCGGGACCGGGTGTTGGAGGGCAAACCCATCACCGGGGCAATTGCACCCGCAGAAACACCGCCCGAACCGGTGCTGGAAAAAACGGCCCCGCCCCCGACCCAAAATTGGCAGCGTCCCACCATCCGCGTGGATTTGGAACACCTGACGGAATTGGTGAATTTGGTGGGGGAATTGGTCATCCACCGCACCCATTTGGAAGTGCAACAGGCCCAAGTGCGATCGGAAGCCAAACGCATCCGCCGCAACCTGTTCGAGTTGAATCAATTCGGGGGAGAATTGCGGGATGAGTACGATCGCCTCAGTATTCATCCCCAGGTCAAATCGCGATCGCGCAGCCACCTATCGCGCCCCACCTTCGACCCCCTCGAACTCGACCGCTACACCGAATTCCACAGCACCGCCCAATCGGTAATCGAAACCACGGATGCGATCGCCCGATCCAGCGCCCGCATCGACGAACTCTCCATCGGACTCGATGCCAACACCGAACAGATCCGCCGCATCACCGACCAACTGCGATCGCGGGTTTACAATTTGCGGGTGGTTCCCTTCAGCCGCTGCGTCGATCACCTGCCCCGGGCGCTGCGGGATCTCTGCCGCGCCCACGATAAAGATGTCAACCTCCTGCTGTTGGGACGGGAAACCAAAATCGACGAAAGCCTCGTCGATGCCCTCCGCGATCCCCTCGTGCAACTCCTCCGCAACGCCTTCGACCACGGCATCGAACCCCCCGAGGAACGTCGCAAAACCGGCAAACCCGCCAGCGGCCAGATCGAAATTGCCGCCGGCCACCAGGGGGGGCAAACCGTCGTCAGCGTCGCCGATGACGGCCGGGGCATCGACCCGGAGGCGATCCGCAAAAAAGCGATCGCCAACGGCATGGTTGCCGCCGAACAGGCGACGGACCTGTCCCTGGCTGACCTTTACGAATTCCTGTTCGCCCCCGGTTTCAGCACCGCATCCACGGCCACCCAGCTATCCGGTCGCGGGGTGGGACTCGATGTCGTCCGCACCAATTTGCGGAAGGTGCGGGGGTCGATTAAAGTCGATTCTCGGCCCGGAAAGGGGACCCGTTTTATTCTCAAACTGCCCTTGATGCTGTCCATCGCCAGCGCCCTGTTGGTGCGGGTGGACCACAACACCGTTGCCCTGCCCCTGGATGCTGTCGAGGAAATTTTGCATCTCGAAGCCCACCAGATTCAGATGGCGGGAAATCAGCCGATGTTGCCTTGGCGGGGGGAATTTATCCGCCTCGTCCGTTTGCAGGAGTTGCTGCACTATAGCCTCCCGAACCCCGACGGGCCGTCCCCCGACCCCCTCAACCAAGATTACATCCCGGTTTTGGTCGTCGCGTCGGCCGAGGGCATTTTGGCGATCGCGATCGAGCGGCTGGTGGGCCAGCAGGAGATCGTCGTCAAACCCCTGCCCTCGCCCCTGTCCAAACCTCCGGGGATCGTCGGCAGTACAATTTTAGGAGACGGCAACGTGGTGATGATTCTGGACGTTGACGACCTGATCGCCCAGGTCAACCCCGCCACCGCCGGGACGACCGTGGCGGTGCAGGAACGGGCCGCCCCGACTGCCACCAGCGCCAACGGACGGGCCGCCCCCACCATTTTGGTCGTGGACGATTCCTATACGATCCGGCAATTGCTCTCGGTTCTGCTTAAACGCGCCCATTATCGCGTGTTCATGGCAAAAGACGGGCAGGAAGCCCTGGATCAATTGCAGGGGGGGATCGAGTGCGATTTGGTGATCGCGGATATCGAAATGCCCAAAATCGACGGGTTTGAACTGTTGCGAACCCTGAAATCTCAGCCGGTTTTCCGAGATCTTCCCGTCGCCATGCTTACCTCTCGCAGCGGCATGAAACACCGACAACTGGCGATTAGTTTGGGTGCATCCGAGTATTTTACCAAGCCGTACAACGAAAACCAATTATTGGAGGCGATCGCGACCCTGGTCAATCATTGATAATTGATAATTGTCAATTTTCCCCACACCCTACACCCTACACCCTAAACATGACTCACCTGCACCGCTTCGGTGTCCCGAAGGCTCGGCAGCGCACCCCCACCCAAAAATTGATCGCCTTCGAGTTGGAGGGAGAATGTTACGCCCTCCCCATCGCCCGGGTGGTGCGGGTTCTGCACGAATTTAAAGTTTACGGTACCTTCAATCGTGGCCGGGGTTTGATTAAGTACCAGGGCGAGACGATTCCCCTCATCGATCTGGGCGTTCTCCTCCTCGATCGCGATCGGCCCCAAGTATACCATTACTCGATCATTTGTACGCCGGAAGAAACTCAATGTTCTGTTACAAATTTTTCCGAGTCTATCCGTCATAATAAAAAAGAAGATGCCTCGGAGCGATTTCAATATATTGCCATTCCGATACCGGAGTTGCCGAGGGTGTTAGACGTTCCCGAATCCCAATTTTCAGACGTTCCCGATTCCTATCGCCAGGGAAATCTGGGGTCGGTCATTGAAAAACTCATTCATCCTTCCGAAGATGACCTATTCTTTTATCTCAACTTAGAACAGCTTTTAAAACGAATTGAGGTTTAGTGAGAATGCCCCCCAAACGAAACCCGAAAGCAAACCCGGCAATTCTCGACCGCGACATGATGGATGATTGCCGACACATTCGCTCCGTCGTTGCCGACATTCCGGGGGTTATTTTTCAATATGTCATCTCGGCGGACGGTGACGGTGAATTTACCTACATCAGCCCCGGATTCTCGGAGATTTACGAGATCGAAGCGATCGATAAAAAACGTCTGTTCGAGTTGATTTGGGGGGTTGATGACGGGGAAAATTCTGCCGATATTATTTCTCCAAGTCGATCCTATCAGCGACAGTGGCAATACGTCAATCCCGGCGGTCAAATCAAATTGTTATTAACCCGAGCTCGACCCAAAAAAGGAGAAAAAAATGAAATTGTTTGGAATGGGACGGTTGTGGAATTGGCGGGCGATCGCACCCTGGAATTGAACGATCAATATAATGCTGATTTCCTTCATAACGGTCAATATTTATTTGATAAAACACTCGGTTATAATCCGGACGAATTCTTGAAACCGAGCCGGCGAAAACTCCTGATTGCGGTCCAAAAGCGAATCAGCGAATGGCTGAAAAATCGCCGGGAAATTGCCCGACTGTTCGATCACATTATCGATCTGGTCGCCATCCTCAACCCGGAGGGAAAAATTAAGTTTCTCAACCCGGCTTGGGAAAGGGCGATCGGACGGGATTTGAATGAGTTGATAGACGGTCAATTTTCCGAACTCGTCCCTGATGAAGATCGAGATCGAGTATTGGCAGAGTTTGAAAATTTAAAACGGGGAAATATCGCCACATTTGACACCCAATTTTTGAGTCAAAACGGGGCAAAAAAGTGGATGTCTTGGACGTTCGTTCCGGTTCTGGATTTCGATGCCATCTATGGTGTCGGTCGGGATATTACGGAAAATAAAGCGATCGAGCAAAAGTTGCGGGAAAACGAGGAACGGTTCCGCACCGTGGCGGATTTTACCTATGATTGGGAATACTGGATCGATCCCGACGGAAAAATGCGGTACGTCTCCCCGTCATGCGATCGCATCACCGGATATCCGGCCGCAGCATTTTTAGCCAATCCGACGCTTTTGGAACAGATTATTTTTGCGGACGATCGCGATCGGGTACTTGCCCATTTGAATGGAGAATCGACTGAGGATGAAGGGGTAGAATTTGATTTCCGAATTGTCACCCGCGACGACAAAATTCGCTGGATTGGTCATATTTGCCGGCCGATTTACGACGTGGCGGGACGGTATCGGGGGCGGCGGGCCAGCAACCGAGATATCACCGAACGGAAGGAAACCGAAAAGGCGACGATGCGGCTGACCCGGGACTTGGAAATGGCCCAGCATATCGCCCACGTCGGCAACTGGGAATATAACGTCGCCACCCAAGAAATTAACTGGTCCGAGGAACTGTTCCATATTTTCGGTTTGGCGGAAACAAAAACAAGTCCGACCTTTAAAAAATTGATCGAACTCATTCATCCCGAAGATCGAGAGATGTGGCTGCAGAAAGTCGAACGAGCGTTGTCAGAAGGAGTCTCCTACGAAATCGACCATCGAATTATTCGGCCCGACGGGGAAATCCGCTACATTCACGGCCGGGGCGAAGTGGTTCGGAACGAAGCCGGACAGGTTTTGCGGCTGTTTGAAACGGCGATGGATATCACCGATCGCAAAACGGCGGAAATCGATTTACGCGATCGCGAACAGTTCCTCAGCAGCATCTACGACGGCATCGAACAGGCGATTTTTGTGATTGATTTAACTCCCGACAATGATTTTCGTTATGTGAGTTGGAACCCGGCAAGCGAACGAATTACCGGGATCAAATCCGAGCAGATCCGAGGCAAAACCCCCGCAGATATTTTCGACCCTGAATATGCCGAAATTTTTCGATACCACTACCAAGATTGTATTGATCGAGGGACATCTGTCTGTTATGAAGAAACGGTCAATTGGAATAACAAGGAAATTTTTGTCCTCACCACCCTCAATCCAATTTTTGATGAATCCGGGCGGATGTATCGGATCGTCGGTACTTCCTTCGATATCAACGATCGCAAAAAAATGGAAAATAATTTGAGGCGATCGGAGACTCAACTGCGGGAGCTTGCCGAACGGGAAACCCTGCAAAATTTCATCACCGATTTAATTCGCAATTCCCTCGACCCCGACACGGTATTGCTGACCACAGTTTTGGAAATTCGCCGTATTTTGGATATCGATCGCACCTACTTTGTCTGGTATCGAACCGACTCAGAACCCCCGGAATGGGAAGTCCGCAAAGAAGCCAAAATCGATAGCTTGCCCAGCATCACCGAACTCTATCCCGGCGACGCCCTGCACCCGGTCAGCCCATATGTTTTGGCTGGAGAACCCATCCAAATTGATGATATCATCACCTGTACGACCCCGGCGATCCGCAATTTTTTCCTCGTCCTGGAATTTAATTCGGTGTTGATTTTACCCATCCAAACCCAGCAGCAAAAAAAAGGTGCGTTGGTGTTGGCACACTGCCAGGACATCCGCCCTTGGACGAAAAGCGAAGTGGAATTGTTGGAGGCGATCGCCAATCAGTTGGTTATCGCTTTGAACCAAGCCGAATTGTATACGGAAACCCAAGAAGCCGCCCGGATTGCCCGGGCGCAAACGGAAGCCCTCGAAAAAACCCTGCACCAACTCCAACAGGCTCAGGTGCAGTTGGTTCAATCCGAAAAAATGTCGAGTCTCGGACAGATGGTGGCGGGGTTAGCCCACGAAATTAACAACCCCGTCAGTTTCATCTACGGCAACATCACCCACGCCCAAGAATATACCCAAGATTTGGTCGGGTTGATCGAACTGTATCAAAAACACTATTCCGAACCCGACCCGGACATAGAAGACGAAATTGAGGCGATCGACCTGGAGTTTTTAATCGAAGATTATCCCCGGATTTACAAATCCATGAAAACCGGAGCCGATCGCATCCGAGATATCGTCAAATCCCTGCGGACCTTCGCCCGACTCGACGAATCGGAGGTCAAAGATATCGACCTGCACGACAACATCGACAGCACCCTGACGATCCTGGAAACCCGTTTGAAAGAAAAACCCAAACACCCGGCGATTCAAATTCAAAAGCAGTACGGAGAATTACCCCGCATCGAATGTTACGCCGGACAATTGAATCAGGTTTTGCTGAATTTGTTCAATAACGCCATCGACGCCATCCACGACCGCGATCGCGATCGGTCCCTCGAAGCGATCGTTTCCGACCCGAGCTGTATTTGGATCAGCACCATACTCACGGAAGCCAAAACCGTCCAAATTCGGATCGCCGACAACGGCGTCGGCATGAGTCCCAAGACGGTGGCCAAAATCTTCGATCCCTTTTATACGACCAAGCCCGTCGGTGCGGGGACGGGTCTGGGCCTGTCCACCAGCTACCAGATTATCGTGGAAAAGCACGGGGGTACCCTGCGCTGCGTCTCCCAGGAGGGGGTCGGAACCGAGTTCGCGATCGAAATTCCCCTCACCCTCCCCCGTCCGCCCGCAGAATCGCGCTGACATTTCCCGGCGGCGACCCCCCACCCAAACGCCTCAAACCCTCACGATATCAAGCTTTTTCGCCCTTTCCGCTCCCCCACATGGGGGCCGGTGGCGGGGGACTCGCGACGGAAAACTGATGGGAAACCGGGGTCTGACAGGAAGACAGGGAACAGGAAGCGGTAGAATAGTTCAGAGTGTGACAGATTCGGGAAATTGACCGACCCCTCCCCACCGGAGGGGAAGAGGATTTGTCCGAACTATTTAAGTCAATTGCACCTTAAAAAGAGCTGAAACTGATCGATCTGTCACAGTTTGTGGGTGAATAGCTCGGTATTGTTAAGGGAGAAATCGCGAATGTACAGTCCAATTGGAACTGGTGTTGCCATGAAGACGGGGGCCGCCGGCCGTGTCTTCGTATTTGAAGTGGAGGGAATGCGTCAGGGGCAAAACACTGACAACTTCAACTATCCCATTCGTCGCAGCGGCACGGTCTATCTGACCGTTCCCTACGAACGCATGAATCAGGAGATGCGCCGGATTTCCCGGATGGGAGCTAGGATTGTCAATATCTTCCCGGCGGGGGAAGCGCCTCCGAGTGCGAGTCAGGCAGCACCAGAGAACGGACAGAAGAGCCAATCATCTGGAACTAAAAGCAAACCCATGACTCATGCGAAATCTGCAACGGATATTCCCGTTAATATTTACAAACCCAAAAACCCATATATTGGCAAATGCTTGTCCAACGAAGAGTTGGTGAAGGAAGGGGGAAGCGGGACTGTTCGTCACTTGATTTTTGATATCGG
Source organism: Lyngbya sp. CCY1209 (assembly GCF_035615495.1). GTDB lineage: Bacteria > Cyanobacteriota > Cyanobacteriia > Cyanobacteriales > Microcoleaceae > Limnospira. The sequence continues at coordinate 43,004 of NZ_JAJENU010000640.1, forward strand.
GGGCGGCGACCTGCGCTACCTCGAAGGTCAGAGTATTGGGATCATTCCTCCGGGTACCGACGACAAAGGCAAACCCCATAAATTGAGACTGTATTCGATCGCCTCGACCCGCCACGGCGACAATGAAGACGACAAGACGGTTTCTTTGTGCGTCCGCCAGTTGGAGTACCAACACCCCGAAACCGGGGAGACGGTCTACGGCGTTTGTTCGACTTACCTATGCAACCTGGAACCCGGGGCGGATGTCGCCATCACCGGACCGGTGGGTAAGGAAATGCTGCTTCCCGATGACGAGAATGCCACCATCATCATGATGGCAACGGGAACCGGGATCGCGCCCTTCCGCGCCTTCCTGTGGCGGATGTTCAAGGAAAAGCACGAAGATTACCAGTTCAAAGGCTTGGCTTGGCTGTTCTTCGGTGTCCCCTACACCCCCAACATCCTTTATCAAGAGGAACTCGAAGCCTTGCAGCGTGAGTTCCCCGAGAACTTCCGCCTCACCTACGCCATCAGTCGGGAACAGCAGAATTCCGAAGGCGGCAAGATGTACATCCAACATCGGATTCAAGAAAATGCCGATGAATTGTGGCAGTTGATCCAGAAACCCAACACCCACAGTTATATTTGTGGTTTGAAGGGAATGGAAGGCGGCATCGACGAAGGGATGTCCAACGCGGCTGGCAAGTTCGATGTCGATTGGTCCGAGTATCGGCGCCAACTGAAGAAAGAAAAGCGCTGGCACGTCGAAACCTACTAAGGTTTGAACTCGGCACATTTTTCGGGCGCGGCGAAAGGGCCGCGCCTTTATTTTTTGTGGAAGACAAGAGGGCGCAAGCCCGGGGCCCCTACCTAGCTCAAATCATCTGCTGAAGATGATTGGGGAGTTGGGCGGATAATTGTCAATCCTTCCCGACTCCTGAGTCCCTAATACCGACTTCTGCAGCCGCGATCGCGGCTTTGGCCCGATCCCACAACGCATCAAGTTCGGCTAAAGTGTAGTCAGATAGGGGGCGATCGCAGGCCGCTTCTACCATGGCAAATCGGCGGATGAATTTGTGGTTGGTTTCCCGCAACGCTTCGTGGGGATCGATATCATACCACCGGGCTAAATTGACTAAAACAAATAGGATATCGCCCAATTCCCCTTGTTGGCTGGCTTTATCTTCGTGACGGAGGGCCTGTTCAAATTCGCCGACTTCCTCATGGAATTTATCCCAAACCCCCTCGGCATTATCCCACTCGAAACCCACCGCCGCCGTCTTTTTGGAGAGCTTCATCGCCGCCATCAGGGGGGGGAGTTGGCGGGCATAACGGCTCAGTTTTCCACTCAAGGACTGCACTTCCGGGGTATCGCCGTTTTCGGTATCTTTAATTTGCTCCCAGTTTTGGCGGACTTCCTCGACGCTATCGACGGTGACATCTCCGAAGACGTGGGGGTGGCGGCGGATCAGCTTTTCGGTGATGCGGGAGGCGACGTCGGCGAGGGAGAATTGATGGGATTCGCTGGCAATTTGGGCCTGTAAAACCACTTGTAGCAGCAAATCGCCCAGTTCGTCCGCGATCGCATCCGGGTTCCCGGTGGCGATCGCATCCACGACTTCATAGGCTTCTTCGATGACGTAGGGGGTGAGGCTTTGGGGGGTTTGGGCGAGATCCCACGGACAGCCCCCATCGGGCGATCGCAGTTGGGCGACCACATCGATCAATTCCTGCAGGGCTTTCAGGGTGTCGGGTGAGTTGGTAGACTCGGACATGGTGTTGAGTGTGAGTAATTGCTTTTTTAGGATAAGATAATCGAAAATTTTTCCGATTCCCCACTCCCGACTCCCGACTCCCTACTCCCGACTCTTCTTCGAGGAGCGTCGGGTCGTTTTTTTGGCCGAACCCGACGGGGAGGCGGAACGGGAACGGCGGGAGGTGGAGGTTTTGCGCTTTTTTGGGGGGGCGGGTCGGGGGAAAAATTGAGATACCCCCTTGGTTTGCAGGCGTTTGTAGGCGGACGACCCCCAGTCACTCAAATAGTGGCTCATCGCCCCGAGTTCCAAACCGGAGAAAATGGCGATCGCTTCGATGTGGTGTTCGGCCAGCGATCGCACCCCGTCTTTTGCCCAACTCGAAACGTCCCATTCCACCTGTAGCAGAAAATTGGCTGCGATCGCCACCAGAATCGCAAAAATCGCCAGCCAAGTCCCGAGGTAGAGCACCCGCAAAGCCGTGCCGATAAACGGGCCGTGGGAGAGAAATGATCGGTGTCGCAGGCTGTTTTGGTAGGGTTGCCACATCCACCGCAACCACCCCCACCGCTGGAATTGGCGGGAGTCGATGTCGAGATCCGGACCGAACATCAGGCCCCCGAACAGAAAGCTGGCAGACACCAGTAAGGTCAAATGGCTGCTGCGGGTCTGTCCGAACGTCAACCCCGCCACCAGTGGCAAGCTCCAGAGAGTAATGCGATCGTGGGTTTTGCCGGAGGGCATTGGCTGGGGGTGCGAAAAATTGTTTCCTTATTTTACAGGTTGCTGGTACAATGGAGAACAGCGCAAAACTGGGGCGATTAGCTCAGTGGTAGAGCGCCTGCCTTACAAGCAGGATGTCACTGGTTCAAATCCAGTATCGCCCATTTGTGGGAAAATACCCACTCTGACTCGATTCTACACAGTGACATACTGCTGGTAAGGCAGGCGCTACACTCTTTTTGCACTCAATACATACCTAGCACACTGGCCAACGAGTGTAAACCCAGTGATTTTTTAGTCAACTAGCACATACCCTGTATTCTGTCAAATCAAGTATTCACTCTCTCTCCCCAAGTCGGGCGATCGCATATTCTGCAAAACCACATTGGTAAAACCAATGTGGTAACAGGAAACCTGTATCACCCTGTACCTGTTGCCTATGTTTTGTACAGCGCGCTGTACAAAATGTTCGTCGCGTCTAACAGTTTTTTTTGACCGATGTCAGGAGTTACTTACGGAATGGGACGATAGCTTGAAAGCCCTGCGGCTTTAGCCCAGGGATGAAAAGCAACGGCGGCTTGAGCCGCATTCTTACGCCAGATATGCTAGTATAAGGAAATGATTGTACTTGAGTTCAAAGCACGGGTAAAGCCTGCCCAGGCTACCGCTATAAACGAGGCGATAGTGCGATTCGTTTGGGAATGAAATAAGGCTGAAATGCCTGAAATAACCTCCCAGTAAGGCTTCCATCCCCTTGGATG
>NZ_JAJENU010000641.1:0-31326 GCF_035615495.1 Lyngbya sp. CCY1209
AGGGTGGGTTAGGCGCGGCCGTAATTTTTCGGAAAAACCCACAACTTTTCATCCGCGCCGTAACCCACCATTTCCTTCCCAACCGATTACCGTGTTATCAGAGGACACGGAGAAATTATGGGTCTTCATCAACATCTGTTCGAGAAATGGAGTTTTTCCAATATCGTGAACTTTGCCGATCGCATTTTCGAGAAGTTGACGATTTTTTGACGATACCGAGGACAGACTACCTGTCAAAACATCAAAGGCTTCTTTTCGGGCAACTGTCTCGATCTCTTTTTGATCAATTTTACTCTCATTCTTGAGATTGATCAAGTTGATCAAATCTTCTCGGATAATTTTTCCGAATTTATTTTTAAATTCTCTCTTTTGTCGCAAAACCTTGTCAAATAGATGGGTTTTGATGGCAATTTTTTCGATAATATCGGCATTGTAGAAAGGGACTCCCAGGACGTTGGATTGATGGCCGACAACCAAGATAACCCGAGCCTCATCTTTGCCGACTCTCGACAATTCCCTGAGAGTGCCTGCCATATCCAAACAGTATTGAATGACCGTGTAAAATCGGTTGCTTCTTGATTCAATTTATTTCTAATCTTTTTTAACTTCGGTTCCCAATCTTGAACCGGTTCGTCGATATCAAAAATTCTAAAGGGAAATTCACGGTCGATCGCACTTCTGATGGTTTTGACCAATTCCATTTTGTGAGGATCGTTCATCAACTCGTAGGTTTTGCTGAGAATCCACGCCGCCGGATTGATTTCAAAACCGTAGGCTTCAAATCCGCGACGACCGGCTTCTAACAAGACGGTTCCGCTGCCGACGAACGGATCGAGAATGACCGAGTTGGGCAAACAATATGCGTCCAATAGCGTTTCGATCAGTTGGGGCGAAAATTGACCCCGCCAAGCGAATAAGTTCGACCGATTCTTTTCGAGAATATCGAGTTTTTCTTTGGGAATGGGTTTGTCAAACGCTTTCAATTGCCGAACTTCCTTTATATATAGATAGATTTCAAAACCGCCGCACCAGGGAACTGCGGGGCAACACCCGCTGCACTTCCTCCACCGTCGTTACTCCCGATGTCACCTTCTCGACGGCGGCGACTCGGAAGGACAAAAAACCCGTCTCGTGTAGATAGCGATATAATTCCGCCAGGGTCCCCTCGTAGATGATTTGGCGGATGCGATCGTCCGTCGCCAGCAGTTCCACGATCGCTTCCCTTCCCGCAAATCCCGAATAAAAACAATTGGAACAGCCGCGACCTTTTCGCCAGTTTTCTGCCCTCGCATTTTCTAGTGTCAATCCCAACACTTCCAAATCGCGATCGCACGGTTGATAAGGCGCCCCGCAGTGGGGGCAAATGTGCCGCACCAACCGCTGTCCCACAATTCCCAACAGCGCATCGGCGATCAAACCCGGGTCTGGTCCGATATCTTTTAAACGGGGAATGGCACCGATCGCGTCGTTCGTGTGCAGCGTCGTCAACACCAAATGCCCCGTCAGCGCCGCCCTCACCGCCGTATCCGCCGTTTCGCGATCGCGGATTTCCCCCACCATAATAATGTCCGGATCTTGGCGCAAAATTGCCCGCAAACCCGCCGCAAACGTCATCCCGGCCCGTTCGTGAACCTGGGTTTGAGTGATTCCCGGCAACACATATTCCACCGGATCTTCCACCGTCACCACATTCACCTGGTCCGTCGCCACCTCCAGCAGGCTATTGTAAAGCGTACTGGTTTTCCCCGAACCCGTCGGGCCGGTGAAAATAATCATCCCCTGCGGCTGGACCAACCATCCCTTGTAAATATCCAGGGTTTTGGGCGAAAATCCCAGATCCCCCAACCCCGAAAACGGGTTCTCCTGGGGCAACAGTCGGATCACCACCTTTTCACCCCCCACGCAGGGCAACGTGCTTACCCGCATATCCAACCCGATCTCCAAATCCTTCCCGGCGGCGTAATTCTCCCCGATGCGGCCATCCTGGGGGCGGCGACTTTCGGCGATATCCATATTCGACATCACCTTTATCGCCACCACCACCCGGCGCCCGATGTCGGGGTCGATACTTGTGATATTCCGCAGCATCCCGTCGATGCGGTAACGCACCCGCAAGCCGTCCAGCATCGGTTCCAAATGGATGTCGCTGGCGCGGTTTCGCAGGGCCCCGGAAATCAGGGTTTTGATCCGCCCCAGTTGGTCCGCGGCTTTGGACAGGTACAATTCCGTGGTGCGGCTGACGTCCTCCTGTTCGACTTCCCCGGTGAGGGGATTGACGAGGGGGGTGGCGCTGATCTGGTTGGGGTCGGCGTTTTGGGTGTGATACCAGGCGCGGTAGCTGTTATCGTCGATCGCGATAATTTTAATATCCGAAAAGGTGCGCTCGCTCATCTGGCGGATGATTTCCATCTCCACCGAAACCGGCGACCCCAGATAGTAACAATTTCGCCACAGCAGCAGGGGAATCACCGGAGGGAGGAGGCTGCGATCGGGAAATTCCCGGAAAAAGCGAAAACTGACGTCGCGATCGAGCAATTTCAGGTTGACGATGCCATCGGAGTCCACCAACAACTCCAAAGCGCGATCGCAGCCAATGGCGCCACTGCGTAACTGTTGCCAAGCCGACGAGACGGACGGGGTTGCTGTCATTGAACGCTGGGGGGTGAGAACCTTTCTTATTCTAGGGGGTGGGGAGAATAAGGGTGTAGGGTGTAGGGTGTAGGGTGTAGGGAGAATTGATAATTGATAATTTATTGCCCTCCTCCGCTTCCTCCGCCCCCTCCGCTTCCTCCGTCCCCTCCGCCCCCCTGCCTCCTCCGCCGCTTGCTAGTCAGAACCGCCAAACACCTCCATAATGTTCTATGGGCTGTTCGGACTTCCGGTTTCACCGGTCCCGAACCGTTGACCTGCGATTGCTTATCCGTTCCAATCATGAAGCTGCGATCATTTTTCATTCTTCTCGGCGTCGGTAGTGCCGCCCTGCTGCTGGTGGGGCTCGGTTTCTTCTTCACGCTGTTGGGCGAAAGTCCCGTGTCCCTGCTGGGGGCCCAGGCCAAAACCGTCCCGGCGGCGACCGTATTCGTGCCGAAAAATGCCCCTTTCACCGCCTCCCTGCTGGTGAATCCCGATCGCCTGGAAGCCTTCAGACAGGTGTCGGCGAAACCCTCGGAACGGAGGCGATCGCACGCCGAATTCAAGCAATTTCGGGATGTCCTGGTCGGAAATACGGAGTTGAACTACCGCCGGGACATCAAACCCTGGCTGGGACGGGAAATCACCCTGTCCCTGATGGCCCCGGACATCGATCGCGACGCCAGCAACAGCCGCCAACCGGGATATCTCCTCGCCCTCACCTCGGAAAATCCCCGCCAGAGTCGGGAATTCCTGGATTTATTTTGGCAGCGGCAGGCGGTGTCCGGTGTCTCGGTGGTGTCGGAACCTTACCGGGGGGTGACGATTACCTACCGCCAATCCGAGTCCCCGGAATTGACGGATCTCGCCCCCACCCTGGCGACGGCGGTATTGGGCGATCGCTTCGTCCTGTTCGCCAACTATCCGAAGGTGTTGCGGGAGGCGATCAATAATTTCCAGGTATCGACATTAAATTTAGCGAACTCACAAGCCTATAAACGGGCGATCGCGGCTTTGGACTCCAGCCAGATCGGACTGGTATATTTGAACTTGGGAAATTGGCGCCTCACCCCCGACGAAATCGACGCCCTCCCCATCCAACCCAGTTTGGCTTTGGGACTCGCCCTCCACCCCCAAGGGTTGCTGGCGGACACGGCAACCATCGCCACCGCCGGACGGGAAGTCCAACCGCCGCTGCTGTCCGCACCGATTCCCGCTTTGGACTATATCACCGCCGAGAGTCCCCTCGTCATCGCGGGGACGGACCTGCGGAATTTGTGGGACGAAACCTCGACGACGCTATCGGGTAATGAGACGCTGCGGGGGGTATTGACGCGATCGCTCGATTTGCTGCAAAAAAGCTGGGGGGTCGATCTTCCCAATGATATTTTCAGTTGGGTGACGGAGGAATACGCCCTCGCCCTCGTCCCCCGCCCCGTTGCCGTCCCGTCCGGGAAGGACAAACCCACGGATTGGGTGTTCGTGGCGAAGCGGACGCCGGAGGCGGAAACCGCGATTCAACAATTGGATGCGATCGCCGCCGATCGCGGCTACAGTGTCGGCAGTTTCGTCCTGAATGATGACACGCTCTCGGCCTGGACGCAACTGAAAAGCATCCCAATTCCGAATCAGAATAGTAAGAATCAAAAAATCGCCAAAAAGCGGATGATCGAGGCGGAACCCCGGGGCGTTCATGCCACCGTGGGCGATTACGAGATTTTTGCCACTTCCGTCGAGGCGATCGACTCGGCGATCCACGCCGTCGAAACCGGGACGATTTTTAGCAATCCCGAATTTCAAAATAGTCTCGAATCTTTACCCCGGGAAAACGACGGCTATTTTTACATCGATTGGGATGTCAGCGAACCGATTATTCGCAAAAAAATCCCCCTGCTGCGGCTGCTGGAACTGTCCGGGAAACCCTTTTTCGACCATTTGCGATCGCTCACCGTCACCGCCACCGGACGGGAAAATGGCGTGCAGCGGGCGAAGGTATTCGCCCACCTCAACTAGCGATTCATCTGCTATAAATTAAGTCCCCCTTGTTAAGGGGGATAATGGGGGATCGAACCCTATCGCAAAAAATCGTCAACCGCTATAAGTCCCCCTTGTTAAGGGGGATAATGGGGGATCGAACCCTATCGCAAAAAATCGTCAAAAATTGGCTTTTATCGAATTAATTAATCGTTCCCGTTCGTCGGAGTTGTAACCGACTACGATAAAAAAGACCATTTCCTTGTCCGGGATGCAGCGAATGGATGCGGTGTACTCCCCGCGATCGCCGAAAACACTTTGCTGTACGATGTCAAAATTATCGGAAAACCCCGTATCTCTCAGGGCAATTTCTGCCCTCTCCAAACAGGGTCTTTCCGCCAACAATGTTTCTTGCCATGACGTGATAATTGCGGGCGGAATTGCGTAGGCTGGATTGACGTAAAGCAATAACAATAACGGCGATAAAATGATAGCAAGTCGTTTGAACATGATCGGATCACTCACTAATTTCAGTGGTACGGCTTATCCGCGATCGCACCATCGAACTGATATTTATTATCAGATCTCTGACGGTCGTCCGGCGATCGCCTTTCATTCAATTCATACCCCCCGCCATCATCCCATCCCGGACAATTGACAATCCGAGGACGGAAACCGCCTCTCACCCGTCCGCCGATTCGAGGGGCCGACGCGAAAAGGATGGTCTACCGGGACGATCTGTTTTCTGCTAAAATCAACGCGATCGCCCGATTTAAAAGAGTTTCGCGATCGACCAAATCTTCCAATTCTCGCGGTTCATACCGTCCCTCCCGGACTTCCAAGGAGGCTTTGTTGATGGCTTTTTGATAAGCTGATTCTAAAACTTCGTAGAGTTCCGCTTCGGACAAATAAAATCCTTTCGATTTGGGTCGTTTATTTTCGTCCTGGATATCCAAAATGGAGTTGCGGATCGAAACGTCCCAAGAACGGGTCGTCCTCTGTTCGGCTTGTTGTTTGATCAAATGCAACAGCAAAATAACCGCATAACTGCGAATCGTCCTAATAATTTCTTTTCGACCCATTTCTTCCAATTCTTCGACAATAACCAGAGAATTCGGAATATCTCCTCTGAGCAATAATTGTTTGAGTTCCAGCAATTCTTCCATATTATCTATCCTCCCAAATTAACGCGATCGCCCGATTTAAAATAGTGTCGCGATCGGCTAAATCCTCCAATTCTCGCGGTTCATACCGTCCCTCTTCCACTTCCAAAGATGCCGCATCGATCGCATCTGGATAGGCACTCAGTAACACCTCCCACAACTCATCCCGGCGGAGATAATATCCCCCCGACTTGCGGCGTTTGTTGGTTCTCTCAATTTGCCGGATACAATTCCGAATCGACACATCCCAAGAGCGAGTCGTCCGATTTTCGACTGCTTGTTTGATTAAATGCAATAATAAAATAATGGCATAGCTGGTAATTTTATTGATTTTATCATCGCGGCTCATTTCTTCCAGTTCTTCAACAATAGCGAGGGAACCCGCAATGTCTCCTTTCAACAAAAGTCGTTTGAGTTCGAGCAGTTCTTCCATATTGATTGATTTTAAAAAAGTGTGCTCGCTACAACAATAAATCAATCGAGAGATTTGAGTTGATTCAAAGTTAGAATATCGAACGTCAAATACTTACAATGGCAAAGCTTGCAGGCGAAAATCAACCTGCAAGCCATTGAAAAAACCGCATAACAGCATTTATTTGGCTATCATTTGGCGTGCTTTTCTCAACAATTCATCTGTTTGTTGATTGATTTGCTTTTCTTTTTCAAATAATTCCTCATTGCGTTTGTACAAAAAATCCAATCTTTGCTCAGGTGTTAATTTTTTGAGAAAATCAACCTCAATGACATTATATTTTTCATGCAACCAATCCAATACTCTTTCTAATTTTTCCCGGCTTGTATCTTTAACTCGAGGATTGTTCAATTTCTTTTGTATGGAATTTTTAACATCAGAAATAGAATAGATATTGTATGAACCTTCCTTTTCTGAAGGCAATCCCCTGACAGTCTCTTTGACCAAGTAATCTGTCAATCCCAAAGACCTTAAATGCAACTTAGTGATCTTTTTGTTTTCAGTATTCATGACGTTTTCACTCTGTTTTTTTTATTGATTGATTTTTTTGCCGACATCTTTGAGCAGTTCTGCAATACGGTTGGCTTGTTCACTAATTGTTTGTCTCAAATTGGGAATCAGTTCATTTTGATAGAAATTTTTCTGATCAGTTAGATCGTTAACCAAAGATTCGATTGTTGATTTTTGCTGCTTGTCAACCCTTTTCATCGCTCCAATTTGATAATTACGCTTCTTCAATTCTGGACCCGCATAATGAAGGCAGCAAGCCATTACATCCTCTTCTGTTTCGACATCTCCATAATCTTCTACAGCCCTTTTGACATCAGCTTGACTCCAGCCAATTCGTTGGGAAACTTGTTTGATTAATTCTTGTTTACTTGTCATAACTAAATCCTCTAGTGCCTCAATCAAAATCAACAATTTTAGTTCCAATTTTACGATTGCAGTTGGGGTGTAGCAATTTGAAGTTTTCGGGCTTGTTAGCTTCTTTACCACCCTCCTTCAAGGAAAGTATATGATGGACTTCAGAATCAGCTAATCTGAGCGACTCACCACAATAAGCACACTTCCCATCTTGATACTCAAATTGCTTGTTTTTCCAAGCCTTTCCTTCAGAAGATTTGAGCCATTTATTAAATTCTTTCCTCGGATCTATCATGGCTTTTGCTTTAGCCAGAAGCTTTTCAGTTTCATGACGCATTTTTTCTTCTTTTTCAAGAAGAACATACATTTCGCTATACAGTCGGTTGAGCTTGTCTGATGAACTTTCGGTCATGCTGACTGCCTCATCTGTCTTAAAAGGCTTAACAGAGGCACATCTAATAGTTGGGAAGCGAATGAAATTACTGCATCTCAAGAAAACCCCCAATTGATCCGGGCGAGAGGGCTTGAGATTGAGGTGCATCACCCCAAATCCTTGAAAAACTATTTGCGCCTTACATGATTTAATCCTATCATGGAGAATTGGCATCGTCAACGGCTGGCCTGGGAAAGTATTCAAGCTGATGCTTGATAGCGATATCGCCTATCAGAATGACATTTCTAAAAGTGATAACAATTGTTATATAGTCCGTTAACCGATGATTGATCGTTGCCAATTCTCCTCTGGAGGAAACCGAGAAGGGAGAACTTGTCGCCGACAATCAAAAGCAGCCGCACGGCAACAGAGAAAAATTCTTCGCCAAAATCGAGAGAATTGGTATAATGGGGGGCGATCGACTTCAATACTCGGATCGGTTCGCCGCTCCGGTACTTTAGCAAGTCACACATCCCATAGAGTTGAGCCATGACTGCCTCGCCTACCACGGCTCCAAGTCGTTCCAGCCAAACCGTCCGCAAGCCTTATCCCAACTATAAGGTGATCGTCCTCAACGACGATTTTAATACCTTTGAGCACGTCGCCAACTGCCTGATGAAGTACATTCCGGGGATGACGAGCGATCGCGCCTGGAAACTCACCAACCGAGTCCACTACGAAGGTCAGGCGACGGTTTGGGTCGGCCCCCAGGAACAGGCGGAACTGTACCACACCCAACTCAGCCGCGAAGGCTTGACAATGGCACCCCTCGAACAAGCCTAGCGATCGCCTTCCACCTCGGACTGCATCGCCGATCGCATCAACCCCGGCCAAATTAACAGAAAAAACCCCATCCACGTCAAAACGGGAACGGCGACGGTCGCCGAGAGCCAAATGCGGTGAAACAGCAGCCAACTCCCCCCCATCAAGCTGACTCCCGTCAGCAAAATCGACCAAGGCTGACACCACCAAGGTTTGTAATCCCAGGGATTGTAAGTCGGGGACGGCTTCGGATTCTCGTTCATTATTTATCCCCCCGAATTTGCTTCACCAAATGCACCAACTCCGGCAAAATCAACTTTTCCATCGCCAGTTTAACAGCTCCCCGGGAACCCGGAACGGAAAAAATTAGAGTCCCCCGACACACCCCCGCCACCGCACGGGAAGCGATCGCGCGGGAACCGATTTCAGAGTAACTCAAAAACCGGAACAGTTCCCCAAATCCCGGCAACGTTTTTTCCAGCAACCCCTCGATCGCATCATAGGTGGTATCTCGCGGCGCAATTCCCGTCCCCCCGTTGGCGATCGCGACATCAATTCCACCGTCCCCGCACAATTTCTCCATCGCCGCGCAGATCCGATCCGGTTCATCTTTGAGAATCAAATACTCCCGAATGTCGTGGCCGCTTTCGCTCAACATCCGCCGAATCAACTGACCGCTGGTATCCGTTTCTTCCGTGCGCGTGTCGCTGAGAGTCACCACCGCACACTGCACGGCAAAATCGGCGCGATCGGAGTGAGGAATCAATTGACTCATTATCTATCAACTTATTAATTATCAATTGTTTACGCCAACTCCATCACCACATCCAGCGAATGGTTCAAGGCCTGGTAAACTTGGCGCTGTTCAAAGACGCTCAAAAGCTCCGCGTTGAGCTTATTTCCGGCGGCTTCTTGGCGGAGAATTTTCAGCGCCGTCACGGTGGGGAAGCCGTGTTTGTAGGGCCGATCGCCGGCCGTGAGCGCGTCGTAAATATCCGCGATCGCCATCATCTGCGCCTGGATCGAAATTTCCTCTTTTTTCAACCCCTGCGGATAACCCGTCCCGTCCAATTTTTCGTGATGTCCGTAGCTGATATCGGGGACGTTTTGCAGCGCTTTCGTCCAGGGAATTTGCTTCAAAAATTCGTAGGTGTGGGTGACGTGGGATTCGATGATCCGCCGTTCCTCCGCCGTCAAATTTCCCTGACTCACCAGCAGTTGTTCGACCTCCTGCGGTGTCACCAGCGGCTTAATTTTTCCGTCCACATCCCGATAGGTCATCTCCGAAAGTTGCCGGAGTTTGTCCAGGGGAGGCATCGCCAAAACCTGCGGTTCGTTCGCTTGTTGGATCAGATTCCAAGACTCATTCAACCGTGCGATCGCCCGATCCAAATTGGTGTCGAGTTCTTCGAGGCGCTGGCAGTGGGGACATTCAGCCGGATTTTGTAGGTGAAGGTTGCCGTTGTCGAGGAGGAGTTGATATTTCGTCTCCACGCATTCCATCTCCAAACTTCGGCGCGCGATCGCGAACCGCTGGCGGACGATTTCCAACTCCCGGGGATAGAGTTTTTTGGACTTCGTTAAAATCGCTTCCGGGACTCCGACTTTGCCGAAATCGTGCAGCAGTGCGGCGTAGCGCAATTCTTGCAGTTGGCGATCGCTAAATTCGACCGAAGCGAGGCTTCCCTGGGTAATCGTATTAATTTCTTCCCCCAGCCGCACCGTCAGCGTCGCCACCCGTTCCGAATGTCCGAACGTGCAGGGATCTCGCGCTTCGATCACCTGCACGGACGCTTTGACAAACCCTTCAAACAGGAACTCGATACTCTCCTGTAATTGGCTGCGTTCGATGGAGATGGCGGCTTGGGAAGCGAGCGATCGCAAAATCCGTTCCTCCCAACTCGAATAGGGTTGGGTTTCCGCCATCGCATTGTCCGGCGTCAGAACCCGGTCCGGATGCTTTTTGCGGTTGATCAGTTGCAGCACCCCGATGGTTTCCCTCTCCCGATTTTGCATGGGGAGCACGAGGACGGAACGGGTCCGGTAACTGATATTATCGTCGAAGCTGCGATCGAGGCGGTAGGGTTCGGTTTGTGGTAAATTATACGCATCCTCAATATTGAGGTTTTTCCCAGTCAGCGCCACATATCCCGCCAGACTCTTATCCGTCAGCGGAATGGCAAACTCGCGGAACGACAAATTCGGCAGGGACGCATTCTGAGCCACCTTGAACAGCAACTTGGAGTGGTTGTCGCTGTGATCGACGAGATAGACGCTTCCCGCGTCGCTACAGGTGATTTCCCGGCTCTTGCTGAGGATGAGATTTAACAGTTTGGCGAGATCCCGAGTGCCCGACAGTGCCGCCCCGATATCCAGCAATTTTTCGATCAGCTCCGCCTGTTCGGCTAATTCCTGTGACACCCTGAGATTCTCAAAAATCATAATTCGACATCAGAACGCAGAACCAGTTGACCGCCGCCAGCTTGTTTGGAATTTTAACTCATTTGGGAACGGTCTTGCCAGAATCGCGTCAGATGCCAATTTCCGGGGGAATTGGTCATCAACCCGCAGTCATCTGAGAGAATCTCAAATTCGGGTCCAAGGCTTGCACCCCTACAATCTCAAATTTCCGACACCTCACCCGTCCGCCTCTCACCGACAGAAGGTTTCCGAGGCGGAAAGGTGATTTAACTCAAGCTGGAAATTTCCTTAGCCATCGCAAAATCTTTTTCCGTCAATCCCCCGGAATCGTGGGTGGTGAGGGTAATCGTCACCTTATTGTAAGAAATCGCCAGGTCGGGGTGGTGTGCCGCCGACTCTGCGGGTTCAACCAGTTTGTTGACGAAATCCACCGCCTCGACAAAGCCGCCGAAGGTTTTCACGCACTTGAGCTCCTTGCCTTCCACGGACCAGTCCGGAACCTGGGTGGCCATTTCCTGGATTTTGGCGTCGCTGAGTAATTCGGCCATCTTGAAAAAAGTCTCCAAATGCTACAGTTGCGGTCTGGGTTCTCCCCAAAAAACTATCCGCCCTCACCCGGAATGATGCGTTCGGCGATCGCCTCGGCATGAATGGGGTAAGAGCGGTCTAGCGGGTCTCCGATGTTGGAACCTGACTGCCGGAAGGATCTCTCCAATCCAGCCAGACCATATTAATATGGGCGTTTCGACTCCCGAATCGGGAATCTAGGCCAGATTTAGAGGCCAGCCCCGGCGCACAGCCGGCGTTCTCCAACTCGGTGACCCATGCGTTTACTACTATCGCTCATGGGCATCACCTCCTTTCTCCCTCAACGGTTTTGGTTTTGGAGTTAACGAAAACTAGAATAACACAAAATTTCAGATGTGCAATCCCCGGCGATCGCTTTTTTTTGTCCCGGGGGACGGTCGGCCGGCACAAAGGCAGGCGGTGTACAGCATCACGGTGAAGCGTTCACTTTGCACTCATGTCCAAGACGTTGACCGTCGAACTCTCGGATCACCTTTACGACCGACTGAACCTCTACCTCCAAACCCGCGGCTACTCCCGAGAGGAATGGGTCCGGGAAGCGATCGAAGGCTGGGTAGCCGTTTTAAATCGGCAGCGGCGATCGCACCCTCGAATCGATCACTCATCCGACATCGCCCCCCAATGCCCCTGTGGAGGGTTGATAATGCCGAAAATTCAAGCCGTCGATGCCGAAGGAAACCCCGTCCTGTGGCACGACGATCAGCCGGTCGAATATTACCTCGTCAATTTCGACAAGGAGGGCGTCGAAGAAGACCCCGATTCGGGAAGCCGGGAATTGGTGCAGGCGCTGGCATCGGAACGGCCCACCGATGTCTTCATCTTCTGCCACGGTTGGAAGACCGACATCGAACGCGCCCAGGTTCAGTACGGCAAGTGGCTCAAGGCGATCGCGGGTCGGATGGAGGCGGACTGGTCTCAACTGGATGCCGCACGCGACGGACAGTTTCGACCCCTGTTCGTCGGGTTGGTGTGGCCCAGCCTGGTCGGGGGCGATTACGATTGGGAAGGGGAATTGTCCGACACTTCTCGTTCCCCCGCCGTTGGGTCGGACGGTTCCGCCGATTCCGACGAACAGCAAGCGATCGAAAAGATTATTTGGCAGGCGAATCGTTATTCCGAACAGTTAAACAATGTTTCCAGGTTAAAGTCAGAATTCCCGAAAAGTTTGCCCCAAGAAATGCGAAAACTTGATCGGGAACTCAACTTACTGTACGGGTTGAAATACGAAGGAGTTGGCGCAAAACCGGGCGACGATCGCGAAGGTTTTGATTACAAAACCAGTTATATCAACAGACGCAAACAATTGATAAAAGACGGTCGGACGGACGAGGATTCGGTCCGGGACGCGCTGCTCGAACCGCTTCGGGTGCTTTCTTTTTGGAAGATGAAAAAACGGGCGTGTAGGGTCGGCGAAAGCGGCGGTTTCCAACTGCTTCAACAGCTACAGCAGGCCGCACCGCCGGCGCGGTTCCACCTCATGGGGCACAGCTTCGGGTGCATCGTCGTCTCCGCCATGCTGACCGGTCACAATGGGGGCGGTCACTTGTCGCGCCCCGTCGATTCGCTGGTATTGTTGCAGGGGGCGCTGTCCTGCTATTCCTACTGTGGGGAAATCGCCTTTACTCGGCCGAAAATGCCCGGGTACTTTTATCCGATCGTCAAAGATTCTCGTGAGGGCGGACAACGGTTGAGATTCGTTGGCCGGCCGATCCCAACTTACCTGTGAGTCCAAACCACCTCGATCGCCCCCGAGAACCGGCGGACTTGGAATCCGACTGATATCAAGTCCGTTTGAATACTGACACTTAACGTCGAGAAAAGGCAATCGGCAACAGGCAAGCGGCAAAAGTTTGAAGCCGCTTCAGAAGATGGCACCCAGGAATCATAACTGTTTGAGCGGACATGATCTGAGGCGATCGGGGCGCTTCGCGGATCGCAGGTCGATCGCAATTGCACTCGATGGCGATCGCGCGTTCACCTTTTGACGTCGGTCCGGCGGATGCCGTCCGGGGAATGGGGAAGCCCACCCCCCCGCCGTTGTTCTGGGGGAAAGTGATGGGGGATAATGGAAACGACCGAGAGCCGATTTGATGACGGGGACCGTATTTCGTCCACCCCCACCTCCGGTGCACAGAGAAGTGCGATCGCCAGCACGGGGAAATGGGGCCGGTTCGGGAGTTCCGGTTGCCCGGGCCGGGGTACAAAACCCGCGTCGCGATCGCGGCGGGAGGAGTGATCCGGTATCCCGAATCCCCATCCATTCAACCGCCGAGTTGGGTTGGGTATCGACCGATGAAAACTGTACGTCGCAACTCCGGAATTCGCCTCCCCGTCGCTGGCGCGATCGCGGGTCTGGCGCTGCTCTCGAACATTCCGGGGTTGACCGGGGAGGGCATCGATTTTCCCGGAACGGCGGCGATCGCCTCGGCGGCGCAAGGACGGCAAGCGGAAGCCGACCGCCTGTTCGAGCGGGGGAAGGGGCGGTATCAAAACGGCGAGTTCCGGGAGGTGATCGCGTCCTTTGAAGCGGCTGTGGAAATCTACCGGGAACTGGGCGACCGCCCCGGAGAAGCCAGGTGCCTCAACAACCTGGGTTGGGTTGATCGGCGCTTGGCGCAATATCAGACGGCGATCGCATATGATCGGCAATCTCTGGCCGTCGCCCGAGAAGTCGGCGTCCGCGAAATCGAAGCCATCATCGTCACCGTCCCCGATTCCCCGCCCCTGCGCCGCACCGTCGATGTCCCCCGCCAAGATCTCAACGAGGCGATCGTCGAATTTCGGCAGGCTTTGCAGAGTCCGACCCGCCCCCTCAGCCCGGTGAGAGTCCCCGCCCAAAAACTCTATCGAAGAACTCGACACCCGACCCCAACCGGAGCCGAGGGTATTGGCGGGCGCGATCGCCGATCGCTCTGTGATCCGACCGGCCCGCATCGGCGATCGCGACGTGGAATTCGCGGGAGTGCCCTTCGCCGGAGTCGAAGTCGCTCGGCTCAAAACTACTCTCCCCGACACCGTGGCTTATTGCGCTGCGACAAGGGTACGCCAGAGCTGATTGCTATAAAAACACCTGCCATGAAACGGAAAAAGTTACTGTATTGGGCCGCGGCGCTCTCGATCGTCTCGCTGTTGTCGGCGGCGATTGCCCTCGACACTCGGGCGCGGTTTGAATCCGAAGCCTACTTGCGGTCAAAATCGGAACCCGACTTTTTGGAAACCGTCGAACTCGAATCGGCGGTGGGGATGGACTACACCGAACTGCGCGACCTGCTCGCGGCGCGACGGTGGGAGGAAGCGGACGCGGAGACGCGGCGCGTCATCTCGGCGATCGGAAATCGGGAGGAAAGCTTCGCCGTCGGGCTGATCGCCGGACTGTTCGGCGCCTACAACTTCCCCTGCGAAGACCTCCGCACCATAGACCGGCTGTGGCTGAAGTACAGCGATCGCCGGTTCGGTTTTTCCGTGCAACTCGACGTTTATCGCGGGCTGGGGGGGACGGACGAGTACGACCGAGAAATCTGGACACAATTTCTGGAGGAAGTGGGGTGGAAACGCTTTGAAGGGAAAAATTCCGGCCGGGACAATTCGCCCATCCACGACGAGCCGCAATTCGACATCGGCGCACCGAAAGCACACCTGCCGTTCGTCCCCGACCCCTCGGCCAATTCGTTGATGCTGGGGGGGACGGCAAACGTGAATTACTTGCTCCGCATCTGGTGGCGCGATGCCATCCAATGGCACGAAAAGCGGGTGGGCTGGCAAGATTACTGGGGCGGCATCCCCCACGAAAAGCACTGCAAAATCTGACGAGCCGGCTCTCCGATTGACGGGAATTTGACACAAGTTGATTGCCCAAAGCTGATAGCTTACTGCTATCAAAAGCGCAACCGGTCGGGGATGTAGCGATCGCCAAAAAATAGAATGAAACGGCAAGACCATCGGTGATTCGCCAGAATTGGGCGATCGCATTCTCATCAGAAAAACATGAGTGAACGCCTCAACATCCTGTCCTGAATGGACTCTCACGGGTTTGCACCCACTGAGGTATTAATCCGGTACTGACGAAAAATAGCGTGATACTCGACACAGCCAAAAGTCGCACGGAGAGGGAAAGCCCTTGACGAGGATTGAACTCGTGACCTCACCCTTACCAAGGGTGTGCTCTACCACTGAGCTACAAGGGCGAGTGGTGGGCCGGGCTGGATTTGAACCAGCGTAGGCATAGCCAGCGGATTTACAGTCCGCCCCCATTAACCACTCGGGCACCGACCCATTTATTCAACGATTTATTATCGTATCACAAATCTCAAAAAAATCCAGTCTTTTTGAAAACTTTTTTTTGAAATCTTCTCAACTCTCCGGTTGGCGGGGGTTTGAGTCGTCCCGGGGTTGCGATCGCCGCCGGGGGTTGGGCGGTTGCGGCCGGCCCGAAAACCCGATCCGGCCCGCCCGGGGCTGGGGGGAACCCGGCGGTTTCGTGCGGGTCCCCCGGCTGGGAAAATCGCTCTCGTCGTAAATTTCCCCCACCAACTCCTCCAAAATATCCTCCAGCGTCACCAACCCCACCGTGCCGCCGTACTCGTCCACCACGATCGCCATGTGGAGGCGCTGCTGCAACATCTCCTGCAACAAACTCCCCACCCGCTTCGTCTCCGGGACGTAAACCGGGGGGGTCATCGCCTCCCGCACGGATTGGGGCGGGTGTTCCCCATCAAGCGATCGCACCATTTGCAGCGCCCGCTTCAGGTGCACGATGCCCACGATCTCATCCTTGGACTCCCCCTGAACCGGAATCCGCGAATATCCCGTCTCCAGACAGACGTCGATCACCTCCTGCACCGTCGCCTCGTGGGAAATCGTCCGCATCTCGATCCGCGGCTTCACCACCTCCCGCGCCATCAGATAATCCATCATCAGCGCCTTATTCAGCAGTTGGTGTTTCTGCCAGTCCAACTGTCCGCGGCCCCCCAAAATCTCGATCATCAGCCGCAATTCCTGCACCGAGAGTCCCGGTTGCACCGCCCCCCGGTTCACCAGGCGGATGATATTTTGCGCGATCGCCTCAAACAGATAAATGACGGGCGCCAAAATAATCGAAAGCCAGTAAATCGGGCGGATCACCGCCTTGAAAATCGGCAGCACATTGCTGATCGCCAGGGACTTGGGCGTAATTTCTCCGAACACCAACAGCAAAAATGTCACCACCGCCGTCGCAATTCCCAACCCCGCATTTCCCAACCACAGGGCGAACAAATTACTCGTCAGAATCGCCGAAAAGTTGTTGACGAGGTTATTCCCCACCAGCAAGGTGGTGATGAACCGGGCCCGCCTCTCCAAAACCAAGGTGAACATCCGGTTCGGGTCCCCCTGTTCCCGGATCAGCGCCCGCAGTTTCAAATTGTCCAACGCCGTGATCGCCGTTTCCGAACCCGCGAAAAATGCCGAGAGTCCCAGCATCAACACCAAAATCGCCAGATCGATCCAGACGCTGCCCAACAGAGGGCCAGTTTCAGCCATCGTCGCCGCCAAGTATTCCGGGAGGAAGATTCCAATCACAGGGGATGCCAAACTCAAAAAACAGTTCTTTCTGATTTTAGGGGCAGAGGGGGCGGGGAAGGCAGGGAGGCGGAGGGGTGGGGGAAGCGGAGGAGGCGGAGGAAGCGGAGGAAGAAAATGAATTTTAAATTGTTAATTATTAATTATTAATTGTTAATTGTCAATAGGGTAGGCGGGTTCCGTCCCAGGAGAAGAATTGGCCGCTGTCGGCGATGTCGAGGCGATCGACGATCGCCATAAGTTGATCGACGGTGCGATCGACGGAAAACAATTTGTCCGGGGGGACGTTTCTTTGAAAGGGTTTGGAAAGGGGCGTATCCGTCGTGCCGGGATGCAGCAGCACCACGATCGCTTGGGGACATTTACGCCCATATTCGATCGCCGCCGTCCGCATCAACATATTCAAGGCCGCCTTCGAGGCGCGGTAGCCGTACCACCCGCCCAGATGGTTGTCCTCGATGCTGCCCACCTTGGCGGAAATACTGGCGAAAACGCTGCGGCGATCGCGGGGAAATAACGGCAACAAATGCTTCGCCAACAACACCCCGCCGATACTGTTGACCCGAAAATATTCCACCAGGCGATCGCTCTCCACCTGCCGCAAACTCTTCTCCGGCTGCAAGTTATCTCCGTGCAATATCCCCACACAATTGATCGCCAAATCCAGCGTCTCCACCCCGGCGCGAATTGTCTCCACCCCCGCCACGATATCAGATTCTTCACCAATATCCATCTGCAAACAAACTAATTCTTGGGGATGCTGCTCCGCCAAATTCAGCAACTTTTCCGCCGACTCCCGGCGTCGATAAGTGGCGTAAATCCGAGAAACCCGCCCCTCCCGCAACAGCTTCTCCACAAAACCAAACCCGATGCCCCCACTCGCCCCCAAAATTAACACATTCATCATCTCAAAACAATTAACAATTAACAATTAATAATTAACAATTGATGGCAGAACTATCCGCGAGGGAAAACTATTCCCGCTGCCCACGGATATCGTGATAATTTGAGCCTCTATTAACCGCGCCAGACTCGGTGCCTGTCCGGTTCCGGGGTTGACCGGATAGGCGGGGAAACAAGCCGCGCTGAGACTCAGGCGAATTTGGTGGGATTTGGGGATGCGAATGCAGGTGGGTTGCAACTGGATTTTCACCGGCATTTCCCCCCCATCTATCCGGACGTAACCCTGGGTAAAATTCCAGACGCCGCCATCCGATCGCACCTCAGACAGAACCGCACACAGATCGAAACTGGGGGTATCAGCGCGGCAGTAAATCTCCGCGAACCCCTCCCCCGCCAGGTGCAAATCCTCGTCCAAAGTATCGGAGGTATAAGTTAGGATATCACTTCGGCAGTCCAAAGCGGCGCGATCGAACGAACCCGCCGGAAAAGCCGCGTGTCCCCCGAGGGCGGGAACCGGGCGCCAGGGGTCGTGTACCAACCAATCGATGACGTCGGGCAAAACTTCTTCTTCCCCCTCCATTTCCGCCATCTCTTCGAGTTCGACGGACGTGGAAACTGAGATATTTTGATAGACCCGATTTTGGGAACCGTTGGGGGACTCCCTTTCATCACTCTCATCTTCCGGCAACAGCAAACCCGAATCCTCCCGCACGGCCGCGAGTCCGGTGCTGGCGAGGAGGTAAGATTGGGTGGACCGTTCCGGCCAGGTGTCGAATTCCCGCCAGCAATTACTCCCCATTTCAAATAGGGTGACAGGTTTTTCTGACAAAATTCCGGTATCGATCCCTTTGAGAAAATAGTCGAACCAGCGGATTTGCAATTCGTCGATGGGACTCGCCGCCAGAGGGCCGTAGTCCGCATTGCCGGCCCGTCGCCCCCAAGGCAGGTGCGCCCAAGGTCCGACAATGAGATATTGGGGATATTCGGAGCGATCGCTCATCTCCCGGTAAAAATGAACCGTCCCCCGCAAATAGGTGTCGAACCACCCCCCGATATGCAACATCGGCAAATCCACGTCGTCCAGGTTCGGGGTCAGGGTGGGCCAGTAACCGTCCGGGTAGTAATCCGAGTTGTGCAGCCATTCGTGGTAGAAGGAGTCGGGCGCCAGGGTTTTCAGGATCTCCGGAGAGGCCGGTATTTCGTCGTAGAAGGGCAGGTGGCGCGAGGCGCGTACAAACTCTCGATAAGCCGTTTCATCGCCCTTCAAGCGTGCACCTTCGGCCTCTAATTGCATCGCCCAGGCGAGGTTCATCTGCAAGCAGAACGCCCCCCCTTCGTAGGCCCAATCCTTGTAGAGGTCGGTGGCCAGCATGGCGGGACAGATGGTTTTGAGGGCCTCCGGGTAGCCGGAGGCAGCGTAGAGTTGGGTCATGCCCTGGTAGGAAAAGCCGTACATCCCCACGTCCCCGCTGCTTCCGGGCAGTCGCAGCGCCCAATCGAGGGTATCGACGCCATCATCGACTTCGTTGGCGAACAGTCGAAATTCGCCCTCGGAGGTGCCCCGCCCCCGCACGTCTTGGATGACGACGATGTAGCCCTGTTCAGCGTACCAGACGGGGTGCGCGTAGACGACGGTGGATGCGATCGCCCGTCCGTAGGGTTGACGCATCAGCAACACCGGATATTCCCCCGTCATGTCGGGGCGATAAATATCGGCATTCAACCGCACCCCGTCCCGGGTCAGCATGGATGCCGTTTCTCGAATAACCATAAACTTTTTTTGATAGGGAGTCGGGAGTCGGGAGTCGGGAGTCGGTAATTGAAGCCCCCAGGATTGGGGGTTTGGGGGCGAGTCCAATCGCGATCGTTCATTTTTCATTTTTCACTTTCCCCACACCCTACACCCTAATCAAAGCATCTTGGCGACTCAGAACCCGCAAATCTTCTTCGTCGAGTTCCACGGGGGTGCCGCTGCGGATCAGTTCGGCGAAGTTCTCGTTGGGAACCATGATACACAGGGCGTAGAGTCGGGTGGAACCCGTGTTCTCGATGATGTGGGTGCCGGTGGCGGGGACGAGGATGCTGTCTCCGGTTTGAATTCGGACGGTTTTGCCGTCGCAGGTGGCGACGCCTTCCCCTTTGAGGATGAAGAACATTTCCACAGCCAGTTGGTGGCGGTTGGGCGGCGTTTTGCCGCCGATATCGAAAATTTCGATGCACACCGTCAGGGAAGTGTCGGCGATTTCCGGGTCGAAAACGATCGCCAGTCGGTTGGTGTCGCGGGGACTAATACGAAACGCCTGGTAATCTCGGGACGACTTGACGACGGGAATCATGCAGCGATCGGTCATGGTTCCGGGGTCCTCACATAATAATTAACAATTAACAATTAACAATTAACAATTATCAATTGCTTCCGCGATGTTTTGGGAGTGGGTGACGAAGCCGAAGCACTGGTTGACGTTGTACAGCGTCGCCTGCCGGCAGTAGTCGGGGGAGGTGGTGGCGGTGCAGTCTTCGACGAGGATGCAGTCGTAGCCGAGGAAGTTGGCGTCCTGGAGGGTGGTCATCACGCACTGGTCCGCGTTAACGCCCCCGAAAAACAGGGTCGTCCGCCCCAGGTTCCTCAAGATGCTGTCGAGGGGGGTGTCCCAAAAGCCGCTCATCCGGTATTTGTCGATGTAAATATCTTCGGGTTGGTTGTCGAGTTCGTCAACGATCGCGGCGGCCCAAGAGCCTTTGGTCAAAACGGGGGCGCCATTTTTGGGCAGCGGGTCCCCCAGGCCGACTCCCTCCCCCGTGGGATTGTAGACATGGCGGAGCCCCGCCCCGATATTGAGCAGGTCGGGACGGTTTCCCCAGTTGACCCAAATCACCGGGACGCCGAGCGATCGCAGACGCCGAAGCAGGGCGTTGAGCGGTGCGACGGGTTGGCGGGCCGGGGTGACATCAACGCCGATGTGGGCCAGCCAGCCGTCGGGGTGGCAAAAGTCGTTTTGCATATCGACGACCAAAATTGCCGCCTTCGCCAAGTCCAGGTGCAGGCATTTGGTCTGGGTTTTTAAGGTGACGGGTTGCGGGGGCAGGGGGGGGCGGGTGAGATCGGCGATCGCTTCGCTGACCCCCCAAGCGTTGGGAGGAACGCCCAACGGACGCAAAGAATGAGGATTCATCGGGGCTCGGGTAGGATTGAGAATTCAGAATTGATATTAACTCAATTTCCCGAACTCCTCGGAAGCGATCGCTTTTCCCCACTCGAACTCGATCCGCCCGGATCTCATGAATTGTGGGAAAAATGCCCAGCCCGAACCCGTTCACCCCTCTCGACGGGTGAGCCGGCAAGGTTCCCACAAGTTCCAATTTGGGGGTCTCCGATTGATTCTCCGCTCACTTGAACCAGAACTCGGCGCGATCGCGGGCCGTCCAATTCAAGCAGTAGAAGAGACGGCCACCGGCCCCAACCCAACCTGCCCTCCACCACCGGAATCACTTCGCTGGTACTTAACGTGATTGCCATCAGGTGAGAGTGGGCGTTGATGGGTTCGTCGGGTGGCACGTCTGGATGGTGTAAGTCGTTGTGCAGGTATCTGTTTTCGGGAGGAGCCAACTTTTTTAAATAGACCCTGATATCCTCCCAAAGGCGTTCCTCATTTTCATTGATGGTGAGGGCGGTCGTCCTGTGCTGAGAAAAGACCAACACCTGCCCGTTCTGGATGGAGGTGGACTCCAACAGTTCTACAACTTGAGGGGTGATGTCGAAAATAGTCGATTCCCTCTCGGGTTTCGAGTTCGATGAACTGATGAACGATGGGCATGGGGTGAAGGTTGGTGTGGGGATGGATTTTCATCCGGAGAGTTCGGATCGCCACTTTTATCGGTACTCAAAAGCCGGCCGGCATGATGAGCGGCGATGCGGTGAAACTCCGGGACTCCCGACGCGGTGGAATCTATTCGTCCTCGTCTTCGTCGCTGAAGCTCCCTTTCGGTTCCACTTGAATCAGGTGAATGTGTTTGGAACCCAGGCGAATTTCAAACTGATCGCCCGGTTTCAACCCCATTTCCTGGGTGTAGTTGGCACCGATCACCAAGGAACCATTTTTGTGGACGCAGGCGCGGTAGCTCGCTTCCCTTCCCCGTCCATCTTTGGAACGGCCGGGTTCCAGGGCGATTCCCTTGGCGGCGAGGAGGGCGTCGTAAAACTCGGTCATGTTCGCCCGAGTTTGGTTGTCTTTTGTCACGGTGTAATAACCGCACTCCTTCGCGGTGTCCCGGCGGGGTTTGGAGCCGAGCGCCTTAACTTTCTGCAGTAAAGCTTTTCCGGTCAGGGGGTTAGCAGGGAGTTGCTCTGCTGTTGCTTTTGCCATCGAATGTACTCCAATTCAAATCCATTCAATCCTAACATATTAGTCGGATATTTTTCACATCATATAACGTAAATGCCGCCGTTGGGGAAATTTTTTTTTAACTTCACATCTGAGCAGCCGGAGTCGCACGGGTGGAAAACGGGCGGGGGAAGTCAATTTTCGCGGAGATGGACAGCCTAAATCTCGTCGCCTTTGTTTTTCCCCTCGGGAAGAACTGATCTCGGGAAATCCGCGACCGGGGGTAGAAATTGCGGCGGGATGTCGCGGCGGGGACTTTCCGCATCGGGGGCTTTTCGCAACGCTGGCGTTGTGGAAAAGGCGGGTTGACAAAAAAATCAATACGACGTATATTAGTTTTGAAATACCCCACGTCCCACCCGTCGCCGGATGGGCGGGCAACTCACCCGGGAGATTTTCCATGAAGTTGACCAAAATCGATCTGAAAAACCTGGTAGCCGTCGGCCATCAAAATGGCGCGCTGGGGCTGTTAATCGATCGCGGCGATGAAATCGAGTACGTCGAAGTTCTCGCCCCCGAAGTCGCCTGCGAGGGACTCCGGCAGGTCGCCGAACTGGCGGGGGGCGAACCCGGGCAAGGGTCGGGCCGGGAAAATGCGATCGCCCCTTCACGAGAGGCGGAACTGATCGCCTTAGTGCCGTTCAACTCCCTGATTGTCACCCCGGAGGAGGATGACGAATCCGAAGTCGTTTTATCTGCGGAATATTTGACCGGACCGATTCCCCCGCGATCGCATCTGCGGGATGCCAGAGCAACAGAGCAAGCTGATTAATTTTAAGGGGAAGAGCCGGAACTTGTCAAAGCCCAATCAACAAATTTTTACAACTTCCCGGTCAGATGGGGCGACGGCGGCGGGGGAGGACATCAATGCCGATCTCTAAGACAGTGCGATCCGGCCTTGACCGGACATTTTTTGATCGATTTTAGATTTCGATCCGGCGGGGGACGGGCCTGCCGCGCCGCCAACATTGGGGAGGGGAAGGGAAGGGGAACCGAAAAGGTAAAGGAATCCGAAAGATCGGATGGGGGGAAGAATTGATCGTTGACAATTGACAATTGACAATTAATGGCGCTTCTCCCGACTCCCACCCCCCAGATGTTTTCGGGCGGATTGCCGGGATTGGATCTGAAAATGCGATCGCCCCCCCGAGACCCTCACGCGGCTCGGATATCCTCCACCAACCGATCAAACGCACTCCAATCGTCTGCGGCGACGATCGGTTCCCAAACCCTCTCGATGGCGGGCCGCAGGGGGACAGTGGCGGGATTATTCTGTTCGAGGCGAACTTTCATCTCCTCCATTTCCGCCGGGGACAAGGGCTGCAAATGATGGCAGTAGAGTGCCCGCCAAGCGGCGAAGTGTTTGAGATCCCCCAGTTCCCCGAGAATTTGCGTTTCATCTTCCTGCCATCGGGGGCCGAATTGTTCCCGGAGTCGGATGAAGAAATCATGATATCCCAGGGGATTGTCCTTGAGTAAATCCACCGTCAGCCCGACCAATTCGGAACCTTCGGGGGCGGGTAAGGCGGCTAATCCCAACTTTTTGACCATCAATTCTCGGTAGGTAGCCGAGTAACGTTCCGAAAACGATTCCAAAGCCTCCCGGAGCCGATCGCGATCGCACACCATCCCCAGGGGTTTTTGCAACAATTCCAGATTTCCCCGGCAAATCAAGGGCTGGTTGCCGTAACAGTAGAGCCGGCCGTAGTCGAAATAAGCCGCCGTGAACTTGGGGTCGTACTCGGGCATGAATGCATAGGGGCCGTAGTCGAAACTCTCCCCGGTAATCGACAGATTATCCGTATTCAAAACGCCGTGGCAAAATCCGGCGGCCATCCACCCGGCCGCCAAATCCGCCACCCGCCCCACCAACTCCGAATAAAACGCGATCGCCCGATCTTCCCCGGCATCGCGCAGGTGGGGATAATAAATCTCGACGACGTGATCGAGTAACTTTTGAATCCGATCCGGGCGCCCGAAATAGTGGAGGCGTTCAAAGGTTCCGAAACGGATGTGGGAGCGGCTCACCCGCACCATCACCGAAGACCGGGTGGGGGAGGGCTCGTCGCCCCGCCACAGTTGTTCTCCGGTTTCAATTAAACTCAAACATCGGGAGGTCAGAACCCCCGCCCGATGCAAAGCTTCTGCCGCCAAAATTTCCCGCACCCCGCCCTTCAAGGTCAGGCGTCCGTCGGCGTGGCGGGAATAGGGGGTCGTCCCCGATCCTTTGGTGCCGAAATCGTACAATTCTCCGTCCGTCCCCCGCACCTGCCCGTACAAAAATCCCCGCCCGTCTCCCAACTCGGGATTGTACTGTCCGAACTGATAGCCGTGGTAGCGCATCGCCAGAAACGGGCGCACGCTCTCAAACTTCCCGAAGGCTTCTATAAAGTGTTCGTCCTCGGTTTGAGACGGGTCGATCCCGAATTTCGAGAGCAGTTCGTCATTGCGGAACCGCAAGATGTGGAGGGGAAACTCCGCGGCCGGAACGACATCATAATAATCGTCGCCCAACGCCTCGAAGCTCGGTTCGTATTCTAGGAACAGGAACGGATTGGACATGAGGGGTTAAATTCCAATTGCTGGATTATTTTAGAGGGGAGAATTGAAAATGACAACCCTTTGAAGAGGGAGGGAGTCGGTCCGAGGGAGTCGGGAGTCGGAAACCGCGAAATGTTCCCGCCGGGATTGTGCCCGATCTTCTCTATTTTCGATCAATTTGAATCCGTCGAGACTGCGATCGCGGCGGGTATCGCGACGGACACAACGGTGGGGACATTGCGATCAGAAAAAAGAAATCGGGAATCGGGAACCGGTTTTCCCCACACCCCGATGAAAGAAAATGTCCGAACCGTCCGGGCGGCCGCAATCCAACGTCGGAAACCGGACTCATTCCGCCCAGTCGTCGGGCCTCGGCGGCAAGGTGGGGTAGGTAATTCCCGACCGTGCAAACGCCCGTTTCGCCCGCCGAATCAAGTCGGATTTGTAGATAAATTCGTCGCGGACATCCATCGGATAGCACTTCAGCTTGACGTGGGTTCCCCAGGCTTTTTCGTCCAAAATCACCGAAATCGGCAGGTCGAGTTGGGTGTATTTGCTCGTCTGGGCGACCCGGTACAGCAGGGGTACGATGCGGTCGAGATCGGCGTCGTGGGAAAAGTAAAAGTTGACCACGGCCTGGGCTTCGACATTGCCCTTGTTGGCGTTGACGATCGCCTCGGTCCACATTTTATTGTGGGGGATGGTCACGATGTCATCGTTGGGGGTCTGCAGTTGGATCGCCCGCAGTCCGTAGCCGATAATTTCGCCGTACTGGTCGCCGATGGTGACGCGATCGCCCACCTGATAGGGCCTCTCAAACAGCGCCATCAACCCCGCGATCACCGAGCTGGCGTAATCCTTGAAGGCGAAGCCGAGGGCGACCGCCACCGTCCCCGTAATTGCCAGGACGTTGTTGGGCGAGAGGTTGAGAAATAAATGAATCAAAATGGCGATCGCCAACCCCAAAAAAAACGCCCGCCAGAAGGGGAGGGACTGTTTGACCCCCAACCGAAACCGCAGAGGAACTTTTTCGGAAATCCAGTGGAGAAACTTGTCCGTGGCGAGGATAACCCAGTAGGTGAGGGCGAGCACCGCGATCGCCTGGATAATCTTGATGGCGGTGATCTCGGCCAGAATTTCGGTCGCGACATTCGTTTCTTCTCCGCCACTTTGGGCCAGCACAATCGCCGGCAGGATTTCTCCGGACATTAACTTTCCTCCCCGATCAAAAATTTATTGTTGTCGAGATCCCGTTTCAAGCGGGGGTAGTGCATGGGATTGAGTTGCAGTTGTCCCTCTGCCGTCGGGGGGCGGATGACGGCCCCGACCCGGATCAACCGCTGGACCTGCGTGTGAATTTCGCCCTCCGAAATGCCCAAACTCATCGCCAGATGGGGGAGGGTCATGGCTCCGTGCACGGCCAGGGAAAACAACAGGAAGCGGTCCTCTTTGCTCAAACTCGGCAGGGTCGGCAGGGTGGGACGGCCCAAAATCCAGGGGGGCGGCTCGGTTTCCGATTCTTCCGGATTTTCCGACGGTTCCGGTTCTTCCGAATTTTCCGACTCTTCCTCTTCCGTTTTCGGGGGAGAAATCCCCAGAGACTCCAGCCAACCCCGGGCCGCGATCGCGCCGACACCCTGGGACACCCCCGCCAGGCGGTGGTAGTACCGCCGTTCGGCTTGGGAAGCCCACTTTTCCTCCTCCAATTCTTCCTCCTCCTCGGCGGACTCCTCCTCCCCCAATTGCAGGTCGAGGGGGGCCCGCACCGGTTCGATCCACTCTTTGAGGGCGATCGGTATCAGGGGGGGCAGGGAAATCGTATTTTCAAAGAGATCCCCCAACTGACAGACCCGATCCAGGTACAGCCAAGCCCAGCGGTTGCACCCGACGAGCCAGAAGCGGGAGCGGTCGTGGAAGATCGCCTCTTTCAGCCGGTCGATCCCGTCAAAACCGTCCGTACACCGCAGGAAACACCAACTCAAATCGGGAATGACCGCCAGGACTCGGTCGCCCTCCGCAGGGGGGAGGATCGTTTTTTCCAATTCCTCCGCGATCGCCCGGTAGTCCCGGGGTCGGGAAGACCAGGGCAACCACTGCAACGTCAAATCCTCCACCGGTTCCGGGGAAGTCAAAGTGTCCCAGAGGATCGTGGCGATCGCTTCGGCCGGACATCCCAAAACTGCCAAACTGTTGCCGGTTTCCACCCCAGACCGCCACGCTTCGAGCCGTTCTTCCAACTCCGAGCGAATAAATTTTTGATAGGGTTCCGGCGTCGCCAAACCTGCCAGTTCCCGTTTCAGGCGATCGCTCTGTTGGCGTGGAATGGGGTGGAGTTCCTGGGGATTGAACTTCGCTTCGAGCTCGTCTGCGTGGGCTTGCAACGTTTCTCGGGCTTTCGGGAACCAGGCCCGGACTTTTTCCAACAAAGGGGCGATCGAGAATTTCATATTCTGTGATTGGGGTGTGCGGGCGTGGGGTGTGGGGAAGAAAGAGAAGAGAGGAAAGAGAAGAGAGGAAAGAGAAACTTCTCACTTCTCATATCGAATCCGATTGAATATCCAGAAGTCAAAGCCCACTCCGGCTCCCCCCTTTTTAAGGGCCCGGCCGTTTCATTCTCGGTTAAAAATTGTCGGGAGCGACAATGAAAACCGTTGATGGGAGACCGGAGCAAGGGAATATCCGGTTAAAAACACCTTTTTATTCCGAAAAATCTCCCTCCGCTCCCTCCGCTCCCTCCGCTCCCTCTGCTCCCCTTGCCATTTTTCTGGGGAGAATGAAACGGCCCTGCTTTTTAAGGGGGGTTGGGGGGGATCTCCGATTCTCGCGTAAATAACCGGATTTGATATAACTCCGATACCTCCGCCCCCGTCGGGGAATCTAAAATCTAAAATCTAAAATTCCCTAATACCGACTCCCTCCGAAAAATCAACGCATCACCGTCACGACAATCGATCGCGCCTCCACGAGAATGGGTTTGTCGCCCGTGTAATAAATTTCTCCCGGCACGAAATTGGGTTCTTTGGTGTCGATGATCACCTGCCAGCGGCGATCTTGCAGTCCCTCGGGAATCAAAAATTCCAATTCCTCATAGTGGGCGTTGAAGAAAATCAAAAAACTGTCGTCCATCACCCGCTCACCCTGGGAGCCGCGGGCCGGAATTTCTTCCCCGTTGAGGAACACCCCGATCGCCTTCGCATATCCGGCATTCCACTGATCTTCGGTCATCTGGCCGCCGTCGGGGTTGAACCAGCCGATATCGCTCACCCCTGACCCGTGGATGGCCCGTCCCTGGAACCACTTGCGGCGGTGAAAAACCGGGTGTTGGCGCCGGAAATAAATCAAATGGCGGGTAAAATCCAACAGCGCCGCGTTGGACTCCTGCAGGTCCCAATCCAGCCAGGAAATCTGATTGTCCTGGCAGTAGGCGTTGTTATTTCCGAATTGCGATCGCCCCAATTCGTCCCCGCTCAAAAACATCGGCACCCCCTGGGACAGCATCAGCGTCACCAAAAGATTGCGCCGCTGGCGGTTCCGCAATTCCAAAATGTCGGGGTCCTCCGTCTCCCCCTCTTCCCCGCAATTCCAGGATCGGTTGTGGCTTTCCCCGTCGTTGTTGTCCTCCCCGTTGTCTTCGTTGTGTTTTTCGTTGTAACTCACCAAGTCGTTGAGGGTGAAACCGTCGTGGGCGGTAATAAAATTGATGCTGGCATGGGGCTGGCGTCCGTTATCTTCGTACAGGTCGGAACTGCCCGTAAATCGGTAGGCAAATTCGGCTAGGGCGCTATCTTCCCCCCGCCAAAAATCCCGCACCGTATCCCGGTATTTGCCGTTCCACTCCGACCACAATAATGGAAATTTGCCCACCTGATAGCCGCCTTCTCCCACATCCCACGGTTCGGCGATCAATTTCACGTCGGAGAGGACGGGATCTTGGTGGATGATGTCGAAAAATGCGGCCAGAGAGTTGACTTCATACAGTTCTCGGGCCAAAGCCGACGCCAGGTCGAACCGGAACCCGTCCACGTGCATCTCCAGCACCCAATAGCGGAGGCTGTCCATGATCAATTTCAGGACTTGGGGATGGCTGACGTTGAGGGAATTTCCGCACCCCGTAAAGTCCATATAATAGCGGCGATCGTCCTCCACCAGGCGGTAGTAACTGGCGTTGTCGATCCCCCGCAGGGACAGGGTCGGGCCGAGGTGGTTGCCCTCGCCGGTGTGGTTGTAAACCACATCCAAAATGACCTCGATCCCCCCGGCGTGGAGGGCTTTGACCATTTCTTTGAATTCCTTGACCGGGCTGCCCAAAATGGGGTCTGCGCCGTAGTTGTAATGGGGGGCAAAATAACAGATGGAGTCGTAGCCCCAATAGTTTCTCAAACCCTTGTCCACCAGGTGTCCGGGCTGGGAGAGGAAGTGGTGGACCGGCATCAATTCCACCGCCGTAATGCCGAGGGATTGCAGGTAGGCGATCGCAGCCGGATGTCCGATTCCGGCGTAGGTTCCCCGCAATTCTTCGGGGATGTCGGGGTGAAGTTTCGTGAAGCCCCGGACGTGCATTTCGTAGATGATCGTCTCGTGTTCGGGAATGTGGAGGGGGCGATCGTCTTCCCAGTCGAAAGTCTCGTCCACGACGACGGCTTTGGGGACTAGATGGGCGTCGTCGAGTTCGGAATAGCCCAAATCCAACTCCGGATCTTCCCAAGGATATCCGAAAATTTCTTCGCCGTAGCCGATTTCCCCGTCGAGGGCTTTGGCGTAGGGATCGATGAGCAGTTTGTTGGGGTTAAAACGGTGTCCTTCTTCGGGTGCAAAAGGGCCGTGGACGCGGAATCCGTATCGCTGGCCGGGACAGATTCCCGGCAAATAGCCGTGCCAAACAAAGTTTTTGACTTCTGTCAGGGGGACGCGAGTTTCTTGATCTTCGCTATCGAACAGGCAGAGTTCGACTGCCGTCGCATTTTCGCTGAATAGTGCAAAATTTGTGCCTTTGCCATCCCAGGTCGCACCGAGCGGATGGGGATTACCGGGCCAAGTGGGTACATACATATTTTGAATGTCCTATTGCGATCGGTGAGAGCTGACGCCGTTTGTCGGATCTGCCAACTTGATAGTCGCTACATTACATTTATATATATAGCAATCAAACACCATTTTTAAGTTTTCTAGCCCCCAAACCCCCAATTCTGGGGGCTTTGAGCGAATGTTCCCTTCAGAGGATCGAACCAAATTTCCGAATGCGTGACTTTTGACTCTCGCCCCCAAACCCCCAATTCTGGGGGCTCTTAGCTGACAAAATTTCACGAGTCATTCTGCGTGACTTTTGACTCTCGCCCCCAAACCCCCAATTCTGGGGGCTCTTAGCTGACAAAATTTCACGAGTCATTTCATATTGCCATAGTTTCACATTGTTATGCAAATCATTAATCATTAATTATTAATTATTAATTGTTAATTGTTATCCAATCCCCCTCGACGCGGGCGATCGCGCCGCCGGGAAAGGGATCGGTTTGCGATCGGTTGGGGGCCGATATCAGGGCGGTGAGTTTTTCGATTTGCTCGAAGTTACTCGCCCCCGGCAGCACCTCCCGCAACAGCCGCCGCATCACCCGCCGTTGCAGGGCGAGGGGCGCTTTTTTCAGGGGTTGGCGGTTGACTCCGGGCCGATCGCGATCGCGGCAAATTGCCCTGTCGTACAATTTCTCAGCCTCGGTTTCCAAATAGTCTACATCCGCCCGCAGCAATTCGGCCGTCCGGGCGAGATTTTGTTCGGCGTTGGGGTTGAAGTGGGTTTGCAAATAGGGCAGCAGTTCGTTGCGGATGCGGTTTCTGGCGTGGCGGAGATCGGCGTTGGTGCTGTCTTCCCAGATTTCCAAATGGCGATTTTTGCAAAATTCTCCGGTTTCGGACCGGGCGATTTCCAACATCGGACGCACCAACATCACTTCGGAATCGGGATTTTCGGGGAATAAAGGGCGGCTCCAGGTCAGCGCCGCGAGTCCGTCGGCGCCGCCGCCCCGGATCAGATTATAAAGCAGAGTTTCGGCGCGATCGCTGGCCGTGTGACCCGTGACCACATAATGATAATTGTGAGACAGGGCGACCTCCCCGATCGCCCGATATCGCCACCGGCGGGCGGCGGCTTCCGATGCAGGAATGGGTCCGGCCGTCAATCGATAAAAGGGAGTATTCCAGTTATTTGCCAACCGTTCGATATGGTCGGCATTCGCCCCGGAATCGGGTCGCCAGCGGTGGTCACAGTGGGCGATCGCGATCGTCCAATCCCACTTCGACCGCAGGTCCAACAACAGCCGGATCAGGCACAGGGAATCCTGTCCCCCGGAAACCGCCACCAAGATCCGCGATGCGGGGGGCAGTAATTTTCGCGATCGTAACACTCGATGGAATTGGGCGTGGAGGGGCGTCCAGGGTAATGCGTCAGACATGACATTTCAGATGGTAAAACTGGAGATTTTAGATCGATTTTCTCTCACTTCTCGCCCTCTCCCCCAGCCCCTCTCCCAATTCTGGGCGAGGGGAGAAGAGTCCGGTTCCCCCCTATCTCCCCCCTTACTCCCCCCTTTCAAAGGGGGGCTGGGGGGGATGGGGGTTGGGGGGGATGGGGGTTAGGGGGGC
>NZ_JAJENU010000642.1:0-47311 GCF_035615495.1 Lyngbya sp. CCY1209
CCTCTATCTTGCTCTTGGCTAGATACTGTAACGGGTTAGTGCGAAAGCCCCGCGTCTTTAGACCGGGGTGAGCTTACATCATATCCGCCAGAATTGTTTGAACAAAAATTATTTCTCCGGAGCAAAAATCTGTACGATCGCGGACGATCGGAACTGGAGATCACGCTTTTTGGATGGAGGGAGACTGGTTGAATTTTAGCCAGTAGGTGTCGATGGTTTGGATCATGTTCGACAGGGCGTCGAAGGAGACGGGTTTGACCAAATAGGAATTGGCCCCCAAATCGTAGGCGCGATCGACGTCCACACTTTCCCGGGACGAGGTCAGTACCACCACGGGGATGCGGCAGACGGCGGACTGTCGTTTGAGCCATTCCAAAACTTCGAGTCCCGAACGGCGGGGGAGTTTCAAGTCGAGCAGTATCAACAGGGGCAGGGGGTGCTGTTCGCGGTTCCCCTCGGCGATCAATTGGTTCAGATGGGCGATCGCGACCTCTCCATCTTCGAGCACCCGCAGGGGCAACTTGGCATCGATCCGCCCGAAGGCGCGCCGAATCAAAAAGACGTCGTTGGAGTCATCTTCGATCAGCAAAATTTCCGACGGGTTCCGTTCCGACACGGGTATCAATCTCCTTTCGAGGTGTGGGGATTTTAAAGTGGAGTGGGACATGGCTGTGGCTGCTTCTAGCTTACGATGTGATATCCCATTGGCTCGATCGCCGTCCACCAACCCAGACTTTCGGTCCGGTCAAAGCCCAGCTCTACGGCAATTCTGACCGGACTGGCGCTGTTTGTGGTCTGGCCGGTCTCGATCTTAGAAATCCTCAGCACGTTTTCTCATCCAACCGAAAGGTCGTCCGACCGCTCCCTGAAAATTCAATCAACCCCTCCCACTTCTCCTCCACTCAAAAAACTGGGAAACAATTAGCCGGAAATCAATCAGGAACCCCATGGGAAGCTCATCCTTTCCAGGTCATCTCGGAATGAAAATTTCAATTCCTTACTTCTCCAAATTATCTCATATTTTGGTCAAATTTTTCGCTTTTTTCCCAACCATTTGAAGACTTGACCGTGAGCGGGTCTGCGGAGACCGACGGGCCGGGGGCGGAATTCGGTGCGCCCTCCCCGGGGGGGGAGGTGGGCAGTTCGAGCCAAAATTGACTCCCCACGTCCGGCTGCGACTCGACCCCGCAGCGCCCGCCCATGCGCTCGATCCCGCGTTTGACGATCGCCAACCCGATCCCCGTGCCGGGGTAGGATTCCACGCCGTGGAGGCGCTCGAACACCCGGAAGATGCGATCGTGGTACTGGGGGTCGATGCCGATGCCGTTGTCTCCCACCCACAACCGCGCCCAGCCGTCGCTTTGGGTCGCCCAGATCGAAACCGTCGGCCGGACGTCGGGGGCAACGAACTTGGCGGCGTTGGCGACCAAATTCGCGATCGCCTGGTAGAGAATGCGGTAGTTCCCGTAGACGACGGGCAGATCGGGGGCAATTTTGAGTTGCACCCCCGCGTCACTCAGCTCCAAATCCAGGGTGTCCCGGATCTCCTCCAACACACCGTCGAGGGCCACCGGGTTCAGGTGGATCTCGGCCCGCCCCAGGCGGCTGTAGGCCAACAGATCTTGGATCAGGGTGTCCATGTGGGTAGCCGCGGCCATGATCCGGTGGGTGTACTCCCGGGCCATGTCGTCCGCCAGTTGGCTGCCGTAATCCTCCCACAGCGCCTGAGTCAGGCCTTGGATCGCCCGCAGGGGGGCGCGGAGGTCGTGGGAAACCGAATAGGAAAAGGATTCGAGTTCCCGGTTGCTCTTCTGGAGTTGTCGCGTCCGCACCCGCACCCGCTCTTCAAGGTGGGCGTTGAGTTGCCGGAGTTCCCGCTCCGCCTCCCGGCGGGCGATGGCGGACGCCAACAAATTCGCCACGGACTGCAGGAAGTTGACGTCGGAGTGCTCGAAGTGGCGTCGGTGGCGGGTGTGAACCCCCAAAACGCCGAACGGACGGTCGTCGGCCCCCTCGATCGCCACGCTGATGCCGCTGACGACCCCGTGATCTTTCAACAGCTCCGGGCCGGAAAACCGGGTTTCCGAGTCCAGCGATTCGACGACGACCGGTTCGCGGCTCAGGAGGGTGTAACCCGCCTGGGAATCCCGGTCAGCCGCGACGACCGCCCGCCCCACCAAGCCTTCAGCCCAACCCACCCCCGCCCTCAACAGCAGGCCGTCTCCCCCGGGGATTCGTTGCAGGATTTTGCTGTATTCCACGCCGAGGCTCTCGGCGACTTCTGCGGCCGTCTCGTCAAACAATTGGGAGAGCTCCAAGCCCGAGAGAGCCTTCTGGGACAGGAGGGCGACATCGGCCTGTTGGCGGAGTTGGGCGGCGAGGTTGAGTTCCGCGTTTTTCCGTTGCGTGATCTCCTCGGTGACGCCGACGACCCGCAGGACTTCCCCGGCCGTGTTGCGGACGAAGGAGGTGCGGACGCGCACCCAGATCTCGGAGCCGTCCGGCCGGCAGACGCGATATTCCTCTTCAAAGGGGGCCCCGGCGATCGCCCGCTCCAAAGCCGTTCCGACGCGATCGCGGTCCTCGGGGTGGACGGCTTCAAACCAACTGTCGGGGCGGTCGTAGAGGCTCTGGCAACTGCGCCCCCACAGCTCCTCGTAGGCGGGGCTGACATAGAGGAGCCGGCCGTAGTCGGGGGTGAAACTGAAGAAAATTTCCCGGATGTGTTCGGCGAACTGCCGGAATTTTTCCTCGGACTCTTTCAGGTCCCGGTGACGCCGTTCGAGTTCTTCCCGGGTCCGTTTGAGATCGGAAATGTCCCGGACGACGGCAATAAAGTGGTTGGGTTCCCCGGTGGGGTGGCGGCGCAGGGAACCGACAAGGGAGACCCAAACGGAGGAACCATCTTTGCGGATGTAGCGCTTTTCCATCGCATAACTCTCGACCTGACCGGCTATCAGTTGTCGTACCCGTTCCAAATCCTCGGAGAGATCCTCGGGATGGGTGATCGACTGAAAGGTTTTTTGCAGTAATTCTTCCCGGGTGTAGCCGACGATATCGCACAATTTTTGATTCACCCGCAGCCAACTGCCGTCAAGTCCGACGTGGGCGATGCCCACCGCCGCCTGTTCAAAGGTGGCGCGGAACAGTTCTTCCGACTCCCGCAGGGCGGTTTCAGCCCGCCGGCGATCGGCGATTTCCCGCCGCAACCGGTCGTTGCTCGTTTCCAGTTGCCGGGTGCGCTCCTCGATGCGGGCTTCGAGTTGGGCGTTGAACTGCCGGATTTGTTCTTCGAGGCGCTTGCGATCGCTGATATCCCGCCCCTCGGGGATGAGGAAAATGGTTTTTCCGTCGCCGTCCAAAATGGGGCGCAGGGAAAAGTCGATGGTGGCCGTCGCATCACCCCGCCCCAGAACGTCAACTTCGTAGCGGACTGGCTCCCCCCGCAGTGCCCCGGCGATCGCCTCCCGCAGTTGTGCCCGGTTCTCGGCCGACCCCCGCCACCAGGGGGCTTCCCAGAAGGGCTTGCCGATGGCATCTTTCGCCTGCACCCCTGCGAAGTCGAGGGCGGTGCGGTTGGCTTCCAGGAGGGTGCCGTCGAGGTCTAGCAGCCCGACGAACTGAAAGGATTGGTTGAAGATGGCCCGGTAGCGCCGTTCCGATTGCAGCAGGGAAGTTTGCGCCTCTTCGCGGCAGGCGTCGATGCGGTTCAAACTGCGGCCGTTCCACCACAGGACGGCCGCGAAGACGAGGATGCCCAGAATGGTGCGGAGGGCGGTCAAGTTTTCGATGCCGACGGGGGAGTAAACTGCGATCGCCAACATCAACAATCCCAGCAGGATCGGGATGGCGACCGTCACCGGCAGCAGGCGTCGGATCATCATGCCCCCGGCGTAGGGGCTGCTGACTTCCGCCATCCACCCCCGGTCCGGGCGGACACCCAAGATGCTCAGGGAGAGCAGCAGCAGGGCGACGGCGGTCTGGATGTCCATCGGGTTGGGGGAGCCGACGTTGTAAAAGGGGGCGAAGTGGTAGAGGTGGCCGACGAGGGCCAAAATTGAGATCAGCAGGGCCAGCAGGCCGCAGAACTGGGCGGCGGCGTTGCGGCCCCTCACCGACAGCAGCACGCCGCCGCCGAGGGTGATCGCGCCGCCGGCGGTGTTGGGGGCGATCGGCCAATTGACGGCCGCGAGTCCACCGCCGGCGAAGAAATCCAGCAGGCCGACCGCCCCGATCAGCACGGCGGTCGCGCCACCGCCCCAAATCAACGCCCGGATCGGGGGGGGCGGGCTGATGCCCCGCAGGTGGTGGCGCTGCCACAGGTCGAGGGCGACCCCCGACCCGATGGCAGCCAGGGCGATGTAGCCCCGGATGGTGAGCCAGTGGGGGAGGGTGGGGGTTCCCGTCCACAGGTTCGCCGCCCATCCCAGCAACCCGACCGCTGCGATCGCGATCGCAGCCCACCGGCTCACTCGCGAAAACTGTTGGATTAACTCGACTTCCGACACCGGATCGGGTTGGGTGACGGCCGAGGTCGGACGGTTCAAGTGTCTTTCCCCCAAATGGTGTTCAGAAAGTGGGCGCGATCGCGGCGATCGACCGCCGATGTGTCGATCGATTCAACTTTGGATTTTAACCCGGTGACCGATGCGACGACTCACCCTCAAGAGAGAGTGTCGGGTGGGAGGGGGCGGAGGGAGCCGAGGGGGCAACGGTCAAGGGGAGGAAGAATACAGATAGGATTTTCCTCCGGTCGCCCCCCTGCCCCAGATCTTTTGCGGTCGGAATTGGATCTGATTGTTTTATTTTTTGTCGTCAACTTTTCGATCTTCTTCCGGAAAGCGGGTGATGTCGTCTTCGCCCAAATATTCGCCGTTCTGCACCTCGATCATCACCAGCGGGATCACCCCGGGATTGTCCACCCGGTGGGGGGTATTCATGGGGACGTAGGTGGACTGTTTGGGGGTGAGGGTAATGTCCTGACCGCCGCAGACCACCTTGGCCGTCCCCGCCACAACGATCCAGTGTTCGCTGCGGTGGTAGTGCATTTGGGTGCTGATGTGGTAGCCCGGATTGATCACGATCCGATTGATCCGGTAGCGATCGCCCTCCTCCAAAACCGTGACGTGGCCCCAGGGCGGGGTACGGGTGGGCTGGGAGGTGGCGGGGGTTTCGCTCGGTTTTTCGGTTTTGGCTTTCGTCATCTTGGCATTCCAGAATAAAAGACAGTCGTTCGGTTTCCAGTCAACCCAATTATATGCAATCTTCCCATCGAGATTAAACCGGAAAATCGACGGTAAATGTCGTCCAGCAGTCCTGACTCGTCACCCGAATTTTGCCGTCGAGTTGTTCGACCAATTTTTCCACCAGCGCCAATCCCAAACCGGTCCCCCCCTGCTTCCAGGGGTCGGCGTTTTGCACCCGGTAGAACTTGTCAAAAATGCGGGGCAGTTCTTTTTCCGGGATTTCGGCCTGGTTGGCAATTTTAAACCGCAGGCGATCGCCGGAGCGGGCGGTCTTTTGAGGCGCTTCGGAAATCCCGCCGGCGCCGCGTTCAACTCCCAGGTGAATTTCCCCGCCGTCGGGGGTGTACTTGCAGGCATTGTTCAACAATTCGGCGATGATCCGCTCCAGGTTGCCGGTGTTGGTGCGGACGGGCGGCAAGTCGGGGGGACAGTCCACGCTCAACACCTGCTGGCGTTCCTGAGCTCGGGAATAGAAGGGTTGGGTGATGCGGGGAATCCAGTTGGAAAGGTTCAATACTTCCAGGCTGATGGGGGCGGTGGAGGCCTCCAATTTTTGCAAGTCCAA
This sequence comes from Lyngbya sp. CCY1209, assembly GCF_035615495.1. Lineage (GTDB taxonomy): Bacteria > Cyanobacteriota > Cyanobacteriia > Cyanobacteriales > Microcoleaceae > Limnospira. The sequence continues at coordinate 5,812 of NZ_JAJENU010000642.1, forward strand.
CAGGTCGTTGATCAGGTTGGTTTCCCGGGAACATTCCGCCTCCAAAATGCTGAGATACCGCTCGCCCCGCTCCGGCGTCGGTGCCAATTTCAGCATATGGATCGCCATCTTCATGTTGGCCAAAGGCGTCCGCAGTTCGTGGGAGACGGTGCTGAGAAAGTCGTCTTTGAGGATGTTCAACTGCTGGAGTTCTTGGACTTTGTGTTGCAGTTCGGCGGTGCGGTCGAGCACCTGTTTTTCCAAGTCGGTGTTGAGGGCTTGAACTTGGTGGTAGAGTTGGGCTTGGTAGATGGCGATCGCCAGTTGGGTCGCCAGTTGTTGCAGGAGGTTGGTTTCGGCGGGCAGCCAGTGGCGGGATTTGTGACACTGCTGCACCTCGATCACGCCCCACAGTTGCCCGTCCTGGAGGATGGGGACTCCTAAATAGGATTCGATCTGTTCTTGGTGCAGGCGCACCCGTTCCGCCGGGGGCAGGTCGCCGGCGCGGATGTCCGGGACGGTGTAGATGTAGTCCCGCTCGAAGGCCTGCAGGTAGTGGGCGATCGCGGTTTGGGTGAGCTGGGGGTGCGAGAGGGAACCGCATCCGGAAGCGGCCGACTCGGCCACCAGTTGTCCGGTTTCGCCGTTGACGACGTGGTAAATCACGACGCGGTCTGCCTCCAGGAGCGATCGCACCTCGGCCACGGTGGTATTCAGAATGTCTTCCAAATTCAGGGATTGGTGGATCTGCAGGGAAATTTTGGCCAGCAGCCGCTCCCGCTGCAACTGTTCGTGCAGTTGGGCCGTCCGTTCGGCCACCTGCTTCTCCAACTGCACGTTGCGGCTCCTGAGCAGTTCCATCTTCTCCGCCTGGAGCTGGTAGACGGACTGCTGCAGTTGTTTCACCACCCGGTACATCTCCGTGGGGTCGAGCATCCGCAGCAGGCTCATCTGGGTGACGATCCCCCGCAGTTCCCCCCCCTCGCCGCACACCAGCAGCCGCTGCACCTGGCGGGCCTGCATCTCCTGGTGCGCCACCCACAGGGAATCCTGGGCCGTCAGGGAAAAGCGGGGTTTCCCCATGATCGTCGCCGCCGGGGTGCGGCTGAGGTCTAACTCCAAAAACTGAGCCAGGAGGATATCCTGGGCCGAGACGATCCCCAGGGGCTTCACTTTCTTTTTCCGGGACGCCTCGTGGATGACCACGCAGCTCGTCTGGTGGGTCGCCATCCGCTGGGCCAAATTCAGGGCGGAGGTGTTGGCCGGCGCCCTGAGTACGTCGGCGATCATCTCGTCGGCTACCCGCCGGGTTCTCAGGATGTTGGAGGGTTGCAGGACTTGCCGAATTCGCTCCGGCGTGATCGCCCCCACCAAATGGCCGTCGCGGTTGAGGACGGGGAGGTGCAGGATCTGGTGCTGGCGGAACATCGACAGGGCGGTAAAAATATCCTGATCTTGGGATTCGGTCAGTTGGTGGACGGCCTCGGACATGACTTCCCCGATGCGGATTTTGTGCAGGGGGGCCTCCCGGGGGTTGTCCAAAATGCCCGTGGCGATCAGTTGCACCAGATCCCGCTCGGTGAAGATGCCCAACAGGTTCGCCCCCTCCGGCGGGGGAGACAGAATGTCCGGGCCGCCGGGGGCCGACTTGTCCACTACCAGCACGCAGGTGGCCCGCAGCCCTTCGGCCGGCCGCACCCCTGCCGTCGCCCCCTCCGAGGTTCCGGGGTCGTCCGTTGTGTTTTGGGGCATCGCGGAGCGGTTGAGCAACTGACCCATCAGGGCGATCGCGTCGGCCAGGGAGGTGTCCGGCGTCACGGTGAGGGGGTAGCGATCGACCGCCTGTTCGAGGGCGGAGGAGTAGTGGGGCGCTGAGTAGGGCATAACCGATGGAGGCGTTGGCCGGTGCGGGTCGCACCCGAGAACCGTTTGCTATTTTTCCTGTATGGTAATCCTAACACTGGGGGGTGAAGGGAATGACCCAATTTTTTGATTTTCTCTATAATGTGGGGGAATTCAAAATGTAAAGTTTTAATAAGTTGAGATGAGCGCGACCTTTCCCCTCGACCGAATTGCCGCCCAATTGGAGAGTCAAAATACCCGTGATCGGATGTTGGCCCTGGCATCCCTGCGGCAGGTCTCCCCGGAAGATGCAGTCCCCCTGATCAAAAAAGTCCTCGACGACCAGAGTTTGCAAATCCGCTCGATGGCGGTTTTCGCCCTGGGAATCAAACCCACTGCCGAATGTTACGGGATTTTGGTAAAATTGCTCGAAAGCGATCCGGACTACGGCATCCGCGCCGACGCGGCCGGGGCCCTGGGCTACCTGGGCGATCGCCGCGCCGTCGAACCCCTGATGCGGGCGTTTTACGAGGATACCGATTGGCTGGTGCGCTTCAGCGCGGCGGTGTCTCTGGGCAATTTGAAAGATCTCCGCGCCCACGAGGTGCTGATTTCGGCCCTCAACAGCGACGAGGTGATCCTCCAACAGGCTGCGATCGCGGCGTTGGGAGAAATTCGCGATCTCGAGGCGATCGACCGGATCTTGGATTTCGCCCAGTCGGAGGATTGGCTGGTACGGCAGCGACTCGCGGAAGCCCTCGGAAATCTCCCGACTTCCAAGAGTGCGGCGGCCCTCAAATACCTGGCGAAAGACGGCCACCCGCAGGTATCGGAAGCTGCCAAAATTGCCCTCGATCGCCTCCGAGAATTGGATGAAAAACTGTTGGAATCATGAACGAAATTTTCAAAGATTGGGGACTGACCTGGGAGGGTTTGAAAACCGGAAAGCGGGGGGAGTATTTGGTGGCGATCCAGGGACTCCTGCTGGTCGGATTCGTCCTGCTTCCCGTCTATCCGATCCCCGGATTGGTGGCCCTGAAATCGTCCCCGTGGATGTATTTAATCTGGGGAATTTCCATTCTATTTGACGCGATCGCCGTCTTTCTCATGGTCAAGGGACTGATGGATTTGGGCGAAAACCTCACCCCGCTCCCCTACCCCAAAGACACCGGAAATTTGATTCAATCTGGCGTCTACAACGTCGTCCGCCACCCCCTTTACAGCGGCTTAATCTTTGTCACCTTCGGCTGGACGCTCTTTTTTCTCAGCCTCTCCCATTTGGCAATAACTGCGATTCTGTTTTTATTTTTGGACATCAAATCTCGGCGGGAGGAACAATGGCTGATCGACAAATATCCCGAATATTCGGAGTACAAACGGCGGGTCAAAAAACTGATTCCGCTGGTTTACTGAATCGCCCCCCCATTCCCTCGAAAGGCGTTTCTGGAAGCGATCGGGCGATCGCATCGATTTGGATCTCGACAACCTTGAAAAAAATGATTCGATTTGCAAGTCTGACGGTGGCTTGCTCCTGGCTCTTGGGTTGCGGCGCAGCCGACGGCAAAATGCAAACGAATTTAGCCGCCTTTTTATCGGCAGTCGGAGACGAAACCGACCCCTCCGATTCTCGCTACAAATATTCCGGCAGAATCGATTTTAGCGACAGTGCCAACCCCGTCATTTTCTACGGGGGTTCGATCATCAACGTCAAATTTAAAGGCACCAGCCTGAAAGCCAAATTTTCCGACAACTCCAACAACGATACGAAAGTCGGATTTATCATCGACGGCGGCGATCTGATTATCAAAGAAGTCGATAAAAATGCCTCAAAACAAGAAATAACCATCGCCACCGGACTCTCCGACGGCACGCACACCTTGGAAATTATCAAACTGGAAGGGCCGGGAAATGGCAACCGGGGTTTGGTGTTTCACGGGTTGGTACTCGACGAAGAAAAAGGCATTCTCGCCGGCGAGAAACCGGCTTTAAAAATAGAAGTGTTCGGCGATTCCGTCACCGAAGGGGCCAGTGCAGGTTGTGCCGAAGGCGACGGCGATTGTGGCGATAACAATGCCTATTTGAGTTTCGCCAATACGTTGGCGAGAGATTTGAATGCGGACATTCACAATAACGGCATCGCCGGTTTGGCTGTGCGGAGCGGAACCGGCTATTTTGAGAGCGGCAATACGGGACTCGATGCCACCTACGACAAACTGAGCCCTTCGTCGGAGGGCGGCTTTTCTCGGACGGACTGGGATTTCGGCCGCTACACCCCCGATTTGGTGATTATGGCGATGGGTGTCAACGACGAATATGGCAACGGTTTGGACGACGTGCCGACGTGGAAAAATGCCTACAAAGCGATCGCCCGCGATATTTACGAAAAATATGGAAATGACAAAAACCGCCCGTTCATTTTTGCCCCGGCTCCCATATGGGCGAGAAATGCGGACAAATACGCGGAAGAAGTGGCGAACGAACTCAAACAGGAGGGTTACAACACCTGGTTTTACAACTATTCTTTTGAAGCGCAAAACGGACACCCCGATCGCGTCGAGTCCAAAAAAATGGCGTCAGAATTGAAACAATTCATCGAAACCAACAATATTTTGAATTAAACAACCATCAAGTCGCACAGGCAGGATGCCTGTGCTACCGATTCGATACCGTAGGGTCAAAAAAAGATCCGATTTACTCCGGATTTACTTTCTCCAGGGGCCAGAACGGAAACTGCTGGTTAACTTGCAGGCGGATTCCCCCGATATTATTTTGGGCGAAGATGTAGGTTTTATCTTGCCAGAGGGGGATGAAAGGAACGTCGCTGGCGAGGCTTTCTTGAATTTCCAAAAAGATCGCCCGACGCTTTTGGGGGTCTTGTTCAGTCCGCTGCTGGTCGATCAATTCGTTGACGCGATCGCTATAATAAAACGATCCCTGATATTGACTCGCCCCCTCTTCACATCCCGTTTCTTCCGAACCTTTCGCGCAGCCCAAAAAGGGCTGGATGTAATTGTCCGCATCCAAGAAATCGGCGTACCAATCCAACATGAACGTCGGATAAATTCCCTTGTCCAAATTTTGATAGGCGGTGGTGGTTTCCACGCTCTTGGGTTCGAGTTGCAACGCGCCGCCCAAATTTTCCTGGGCCAGGGCTTTCAGCGTCGCCGCCAGTGAGGCTCGCTTGTTGGAATTGGCGCCGTACCACAGTTCCACCACGGCGGGATTTTCCGGGGTATATCCGGCCTCGGCGAGGAGTTGTTTGGCTTGGTCAAAATTGCCGTCGCCGTAGGTTTGTTGGAAGACGGGGCTGTAACTTTCAAAGGTGGTAGGGATGAGGCTGTAGAGGGGTTCGGCCTGTCCCCGCAAGATGCGATTATTGATTAAATTGCGGTCGATCAAAGCCGCGATCGCCCGCCGGACTTCCGGTTGATTCAGGGGTTCGGAATTGACGTTCAACACCATATAATTGACCGTATTTCCGTCCGCCGCGATCGCTTGCCAGTTCCCCGCTTCGGCCCCTTCCAATAAACTCGCGATCTGGTCGGGTTCCAAGGAAACGTAAGCCACATCCACCGCATTGCTGCGAAACGAATTGAACAGGTTGGCGGAACTGGTAAATCGCTGCAAATCGATCCCCTCGTTGGCGGGTTTTTCCCCCCAATAATTCTCGAACGGGTCAAGGCGAATCACGTCCACGCCGTATTCCGCCAACACATAGGGTCCGGTGCCCACAAACATATCGGGTTGGAAGGGTCCGTCGATGGCGTAGGCGGCGGGAGACACCGCACAGGTGCCCGAAAAGGCCAGCAGGGACGGAAACGCCGCGAAGGGCCGTTTGAGGGTGATGGTGAGTTCGTATTCCCCCGTCGCCTCAATTGTGTCTATGGTGTCCGCCAGCAGGGACGAGGGGGGCCCGCCTTTTTGGATGAACCGGTCCAGGGAAAATTTCATCGCCTCGGCGTCGAAGGGGGTCCCGTCGTGGAACACCACCCCTTCCCGCAGCGGGATGGTATAGGTGAGGTTGTCGTCGCCGACGGTGGGAAAATCCGTCGCCAGTTCCGGTTGGAGTTCCGTGGTGCCCAGTTTGTAGGCGTAGAGGCGATCGCCGAGGTTGTAGAGGAGGGTTCCGGAGATCACCTCGTAGGCGTCCGCCGGGTCGAGGGTGCGGAGGTTCTGGGTCGTCCCGACGACAATGCGATCGGTGTCCGAAGTGGCGGGGGTTTGGCCCTCGGGTCCGGTTCCGCAGGCGATCGCAACGAAGGCGACCAAACAAAATAAAGCCAGAAATCGGGCGATTGCGGGAATTCGGCGGCGGCGATGCCATCCCGGAGAGGGCGATCGCATCGGGTGTGTTTTCTGCATCTGGTGGGGTGTAATCTCTGCTCTACATTCGATTCTGAACTGTTGATAGTAACATTTTCGCGGTTCGGAATAGCGCTTCCAGATGGGAATGGGAGGCCGGCGGTAGAATGGGCGGGAAAATTCGAGTGTTTGTCAATGTGAACTTCTCCCATCGCGTTCGAGGCTGGTGGCGATCGGAACGATTCGACCTATTGTCCATGGCGGGAAAAGTGGGAAGTGTTGGAGATTTAGATTTCACAAAAATGATTCGAGATTGTTGATTCGATCAATAATTGTTCGGATTCTGTACACTGAGGGCTATACTGGATGTTATATGGGGCCCGATCACCAATGGAACAACCAGACAATGCCAGCAGTGAAAGTACCTTAGCGGCGATCGTCTTTACGGATGTTGAGTCGTTTACCCCCAAAATGGCGGCCGATGAGAAACATACCCTCGGTTTGCTAGACCGGGACTTCAGAATGATGCGGCGATCCTGTCAGCATCACGAGGGAAAAACGATCAAATCCCTGGGGGACGGATTGCTGATGTACTTCAACCGTGCCGAACAGGCCGTTACCTGTGCGACGGAGATCCAAACCGCGATCGCCAAAACCGCCGCCGACCTCCCCGAACGGGATATTTTAGTTCACCGCATCGGAATCCACCTGGGGGATATTTACTTAGTTGATGACGGCCGGGACGTGATGGGAAATGGGGTCAACATCGCTGCCCGACTGCAATCCCTCGCACCCCCGGGAGGAGTCTGCCTTTCCGCCACCGTTTACGAGGTCGTCAAAAATAGCCTCACCCCCAAACCCACCTATATCGGACTGCGAAAACTCAAAGGCATTTCCGAACCCGTCCCCCTCTACCATATCGCCTCTTCCCTGACCCGCGATCGCTCCCGGAAACGGGTTTTTATTTCCTATTCCGCCAAAGATCCCGACACCTCCCTCGCCCAAAAATTCTTTGAAGCCTTGTCGGAGGCGGGACAGGCCGCATTTATGGCCGGCGCCAGCCTAAAATTGGGGGAAGATTGGCCGTACCGGATCGAAACCGAATTGCAACAATGCGATTATTTACTATTGCTATTATCGGAGCGATCGGCGACCAGCGAAATGGTGACGGAGGAAGTGCGGCAGGTCAAAAAACTGCAAGAAAAACGCGACGGAAAACCGATCATCCTACCCATTCGCGTCCAATTTCCCTTGACTTCTCCCCTCAACTACAACCTGCGGGGTTATTTGGATCGGATTCATCAGCGGGAGTGGAATTCGGACGCGGACACGCCCAAACTGATCGGAGAAGTCATCAATTTAATTCAAACCGGAAAGGTTCCGGAAGCGTCCAATATTTCCCAACCTAAAGCCTGGGGCGATCGCACATCCCGTCCCCAACCGGCGGCGGTGCCCGAACTTCCGGAAGGGCAAATGGATGTCGCTTCTATCTTTTATGTAGAACGTCCCCCCGCCGAATCTCGATGTTATGAAACCATCCTCCAATCGGGGGCACTCATTCGGATCAAAGCCCCCCGCCAGATGGGAAAAACCTCTCTGATGGCGCGAGTTTTGCACCACGCCCAAAAGAAACACGGATATTGTTCCGTCCCCCTCAGCTTTCAGTTGGCAGACGGGAAAATTTTTGCGGATTTGGACAAATTTTTGCGCTGGTTTTGCGCCAGCGTGGGGCGGAGGTTGCGCCTCCCCAATCAGTTGAATGACTACTGGGATGAAATTTTCGGCAGCAAAGATAACAGTACGGTTTACTTTGAGGAATATCTGCTCGAAAATATCGACAGTCCGCTCGTTTTGGGACTCGATGAAGTCGATCGCGTCTTTGAACACCCGGAAATTGCGGGAGACTTTTTGGGACTGTTGCGGGCGTGGCATGAACAAGCCAAAAATAACGACATTTGGAAAAAATTGCGCCTCGTGGTCGTGCATTCCACGGAAGTTTATGTGCCGATGGATATCAACCAATCGCCCTTCAATGTGGGACTGCCCATTGAATTATCGGAATTGACCACGGAACAGGTACAAGAATTGGTCGAATTGCACGGATTGAAATTCACCGCCGACGAATTGGAATCTCTGATGCAAATTGTCGGCGGACATCCCTATTTAATTCGGGTGGCACTCTACTATATTTCCCGTCAAGATACGACGATTTCAGAATTTTTAAAAACCGCCCCCACGGAAGCCGGATATTACGGCGATCACCTGCGGGGACACCTGTGGAAGTTGCAACAATATCCCGAGTTGGCGGCGGCGATGGAACAGGTTGTCAACAGTGACGAACCCGTGCGGTTGGAGTCGATAGTGGCATTTAAGCTGCACAGTTTGGGGCTGGTGACGCTGTGCGGAAATGATGCCGGGGTGCGATCGGATTTGTATCGGCTTTATTTCCGCGATCGCCTTTAGTTTTCCCTCACCCCCGGCTCCTCTCCCAATCTTGGGCGAGGGGAGGAAAACTCAGCCCTCACCCCCGGCCCCTCTCCCAATTTTGGGCGAGGGGAGAAGAATTCAGCCCTCACCCCCGGCCCCTCTCCCAATCTTGGGCGAGGGGAGAAGAATTCAGCCCTCACCCCCGGCCCCTCTCCCAATCTTGGGCGAGGGGAGGAAAAACAAATATTATCAAAAATTACTTTCTCGAATCACTATGAATCATCAAAACCCGATTTATCAAGTGGGTGGAAGCCTCCCCGCCGATGCCCCCACCTACGTCAAACGCGAAGCCGACGACGAGTTATATGATGCCCTCAAACGGGGGGAATTCTGCTACGTCCTCAACTCACGCCAGATGGGAAAATCCAGCTTGCGGGTGCAGACGATGCGGCGATTGCAAGCTGAGGGTGTGGCTTGTGTCGCGATCGATATTACCCAAATTGGCAGTCACAATATCACCCCCGATCAGTGGTATTTGGGGATGATAAGAACCGTCGCCAGTACCCTCTCGACTTCCCTCGGCAAACGGGCAAAACTGGCGGCTTGGTGGCGCGATCGCGAGTTGATTTCTCCGGTACAACGACTGGGCGAATTTATCGAAGATATATTGCTAAAAGAAATTGAGAATAATATCGTTATTTTCATCGATGAAATTGATAGTGTCATCAGCCTCAATTTTGATGTCGATGACTTTTTCGCCTTGATTCGCGCCAGCTACAACAAACGCGCCGATCGCCACCATTATAAACGCCTCAGCTTTACTCTCTGCGGTGTCGCCACTCCGTCAGATTTGATCGCGGACAAAACTCGAACGCCCTTCAATATCGGAAAAGCGATCGCCCTCGGCGGTTTCCGGATGCCCGCGGCGTTGCCCCTCGCCCGAGGGTTGGAATCCCGCTGTGAAAACCCGGAAGCGGTCTTAACTGAAATCCTAAATTGGACGAACGGACAGCCGTTTTTGACTCAAAAAATTTGCCGATTAATTTTAGAATATTCCGGCCAAATTATTGCCGGGGAAGAAGCTCAGGTTGTTGCCGATATTATTTCCCAACAAATCATCAAAAATTGGGAGGCGAACGACGAACCGGAACACTTCAAAACGATCCGCGATCGCCTCCTCCGCAATCCCCAACGAGCCGGTCGGCTGCTGGGACTGTATCAGCGGGTCTTGAATGCGATCGACGGAGGGATTGCCGCCGATGATAGTCCCGAACAAATGGAACTGCGCTTGAGTGGATTGGTCGTAAAAACTGGCGGTCAATTGAAAGTTGCAAACCCCACTTACAAAGGAATTTTTAATCAAGATTGGGTGACGCAGGAACTCGCCCAACTGCGACCCTATGCCGAAGCTTTCGAGGCTTGGGAGAAGTCCGGGCGTCAGGATGAGTCACGATTGTTGAAGGGGGAGGCGTTAACTGAGGCGAAAGCCTGGGCGAGAGGAAAAAGTTTGAGCGACAAAGATTATCAGTTTTTGGCGGCGAGCGAACAACTCGACAAACAGGAAATTCAGGCGGCGTTGGAAACGAAATTGGCGGCGGAACAGGAAGCAAAGGAAATTTTAACGAAAGCAAAAAGACGGGCTTCTCTGCTGTCTTGGATTGCGATCGGAATCTTGGGTTTGTCTTTCGGGATGGCGGCTTTTTATTTGAGACGAACCTACACCAATCTCAACTTAGCTGAAATTCGCCTCACCAGTGCTGGAGCAAAGGAATTGCACCTCTCCGGAGGCCAGGAACTCAGTTCAATTGTCACCGCACTGCAAGCCAGCCACAACTTGAAAAAATTACCAGTTTCCTTGTGGTCAAAAGACGATACCCGGGGGAAAGTGATCTCAATCCTTCATGCAGTCCTGGATGGTTCCCGAGAATACAATCGTATCGAGGGGCATCGGAGTCTGGTCAACGGCGTGGCCTTCAGCCCGGACGGGAAAACCATCGCTTCGGCCAGTAATGACAACACGGTGAAATTGTGGAAGCGCGACGGCACCCTCCTCCAAACCCTCGATGGGCATCGGGATTATGTCAACGGCGTGGCCTTCAGCCCGGACGGGGAAACCATCGCTTCGGCCAGTGCAGACAACACGGTGAAGTTGTGGACAGTCGATTTAGATGACCTGATGGCGCAAGCGTGTCAGGTGGTAGGGGACTACTTGAAAAATAACCCCAATGTCACCGATGAGGAACGCCGTTACTGTGGGGTGGACGCTTCGGCAACGGCTCGGTTTTTGCAAGGCGAACAGTTGGCAGCGGAGGCTCAAATTGATGAGGCGGTTTCTCGCTTTCAACAGGCTGTCAAGCTCGACCCGAACTTTCGTTCAAGTTCGGCTCAGATTTTGGTCAAAAGAGGAGAGTTTTTGGCTCGGGATGAGGAGAGAGTTAATCGAGCCATTTTGGCTTTTCAGAACGCTGTAAAATTGGATTCAGATTTAAAGTTTGATCCTGATAATAAAGCCCGTGCGATCGCTTCAATTTTCGAGGGGAGAGATTTGGCAGAAGCGGGTAAAATCGATGAGGCGATCGCAAAATTTAAGGATGCTCAAAAATTAGATGCTGATGTCAAAATTTCGGCTTGGTCTTGGAATGTGCTCTGTCGGTACGGCGGGCTGAATCGACAAGCTGAGAAGGTGATGTTCGCCTGCGATAAAGCGGTCGAAATCGAACCGAAAAATGGGCGGATTCGTGAGATTCGGGGTTTGGCGATGGCTTTGACGGGTGATTTTGATGGGGCGATTGAGGATTTGGAGATGGCGTACAGTGAATGGGAGGAATGGATGGGTGATGAAAATGAAAAGGCAAAACGAAAAGCTTGGATCGATACTCTTAAAAAGGGTGAAAGTCCGTTTACCGATGAGGTATTAGAACAATTGAAAAATCAGTAATTTTCATCAAGGTTCAGAAGACAATAAACCATCGCGATCGCCCCCGATAATTTCCAGCAAACCCACCGTGCCGACAAACAGGGTATAAATCCCGGCTTTGAGGAGATTTCCCCCCCGTCGGCGGGCAAAAAATACGGCTGCGATCGCTTCTACCAAATGACTAATCAGGGCAAATCGGGCGATAAAAATAACCCAGTCAAACACCGGCGGAAGGGAAGCGACGGTCAATTCCCACACCTCCAGGGCGATCGCCCCCGTAATTAATAGCGTTGAAAGTATCTTGATTCCGGATATCAAAATTTTCATTTCGGGCAATCCTCCTTCCTACTCTCCCCCCAGCAACCAAAACCCGGTGTAAGTCATACCCGAATCGTCCGGGCGAACCAGCAGAAAATGCAAGCCTTTCGCCAACTGTTTTCGGGTTTCAAACATCCGCGCCGCCGCCGCGACTTCCTCATCTTCAAACGTGGCGACGACCCAGCGATCGCACAATCCCGCCTCCAAAATCAACCCGTCCGGCGGCCCGGGAACGTAATTGAGTCCGACGGGTTTCGCCTCCGCCAACCACGTCGCCAACTGCATCGACTGGCGTCCCCCGTCAATGACGACACCGGAAATCGGAACCGTCGAAGCCAGTCCCAAATTGAGGGGGATCAGGGACGGCGGCATCTCCAAAAACGGCATCGGGCGATCGCCGAATACCTCCTCAATTTCCCCCGCCGGAAGCGTCGCGAACCGCCAGCGATCGCCCCACAGATCCTCGGGCAGGGGGGTGGGGGGCGGCTTTTCGATCGCCGCCGGATCGGTAGCTTCCCCGGTATACCCCGCCATTTGGGGATAAATGTCCGCCCGTTCCCGCAACCACCGCTTCAACGCCGGCGTCCGGCGAGTCGCCTCCACGGCGATCCCCGACCGTTCCCCGGCCACCTCCAGCAGACTCAGACATTGGGGGCGAAACACCCAAATCCCATCCGGTTTTCCATCCCCAGCGGCTTGTCGCAACTGACCCGCCAACCAATCGGCATTCGCCCGGGACTGGGGACAGGTCGCCACAAACTCGAAATCGCGAGTTTCGTCGCACAGCAGCAGTTCCCACAGCGGCTGTCCGGTTTCGTCTTTCAGGGGACGGCGGTAAAAATCGGCTTGCCAGATCGGCATAGAAAAATTGGCAATTAAGACTCTACAATTTTTTTAGCATGACACCAAAAATATTTGGGTGTCAAACTGGGGGATTCTACCCTTGACTCCGGCGATCGATCCGCGCCACGATGGGAGGGTGGAACGCTCTGACAACACCTATGCCCTACAAACAATATACGCTGACACCGACCCGCGACCCCTATTCCTCCACCGGAATCTATATTCCCATCGACATAGAAGATGCGATCGCCGAATTGGATAAAGCCCTCTCCGACACCGTAAAAACCGAACTGAAAGCGGCTAACAATCTCTTCGATTATCACTTCACCCTGGGGGAATGGATGCGCCAAAATTGGGGGCTGTGGTTGGGTAGCCGGCTGGCGCAGCACTTTCACGATATGAACGTACTCAACCCGGACTTGATGTCGATTTTTCTCCTCCGATCCTATCAGGAACACCTGAACCGTCCCCCGGAAACCGTCGAAACGCTGCTGCACTCCCTGGAAAACAAGCGCCTGACGCCGGATAATTTTTTCCGTAAAGTCGGCGAAGTCGCCCAGAAACTGGTCAATTGCGATCGCGCCAGCTTTTGGTTAATTGACCGAGAAAAGGAGGAGGTGCGGACGAAAGTTGTCGTCAACGACAAACAGAAAACCGTCCGAGTTGCGATCGGTCAAGGCTTGATGGGACAGGTCGCCGAATCGGGCGAAATGATTGCCATTCCGTTCGATTTTTATAAAAGTTCCCATCCCCAAGTCGAAGCGATCAAAGCCCTCGACGATCGCGTTTTTTACCGCACCTGTAGCACCCTAACCATTCCCGTCCGCAAAGCTTCGGGGGAATTGCTGGGGGTGATGCACCTGATCAATAAAACCCAACCCGGCAATTTTCCCCCCTATCATCCGGAAACCCACCCCACCGCGCCGGAACGCTGGCGCACCAGTTTCAATCGAGAAGATATCGCCATTATCGATCGCTTGAATCAAACTGTCTCTCAGTTGATTGATCGAGTTTTTTATTAATATCAAATCCTGATAATTAACACCCAAAATATGTGGTGGCTGTAGGGGCGCAAGCCTTGCGCCCTGACCTCAAAAAAATCCCCCTGCTTTCATGTCCGAGGACGCAGGGGGTGGAAGTTTAGACCGATTTTTAGAATACTAAATCATTCCGTCGCCGCCACCGGTGCGGGTCCGAAAATCTTATCCGTCAGTTTCACATACCAGGCGGCGGACTGCACTTGGATGATATATCCCATCGCGATAATCAGGGCAATGTCCGATCCGGCTTCTCCGAAAACCGTCATGGCGATCGCCAATGCGATAGACAGATTCCGCATCACCGTCCCGTAAACCAGCGCGATCGCATCTTCCCGATTAAATAACGCTTTACCGACAAACGTACTCAGCGCGAAGTTAAACCCATAAATAATAATCAGCGGCACGAAGAAAGATAAAATCGCCACCGGATTTTCGATGATTGATTTCGATTTCAGTGCCATCGCCACGAACACGATACCCAAAACGCCGACGGTGGAGAAAACCGGGAACTTTTGTTTCAGATTCTTGTTGTACTTGCTTTCCCCGACGGTTTTGATCAGAATTTGCTTGGTGACAAATCCCAGGATCATCGGCAAAAAGACGATAATCACGATTTGTTTGAAGACATCGATCAGGGGAATTTCGACCACCGCACCCATCAAATATTTGGCGTAGAGGGGAGTCGCCAAAGACCCGGCGATCAAACCGATGACCGTCATCTTAATGGCGGCATTGAGATTTCCTTTGGCGAATCCCGTCCAAGAAATCGTCATCCCGCTGGTGGGGAGTAGGGAAGTCAGCAATAATCCCAACAAAATTAACGGTTGATCGTTAAAAAACAACTTCCCAACCCCGAAGGCAAAAAAGGGAACGACCGCAAAGTTAATCAACTGAGTGATCCCCTGCAACTTCAAATCTCCACCCCCGAAGACTTTGGAAATTTGCAGGTTGATCATCATGGGATAAACCATCAAGAAGGTGAGGGGAATGATCGTCGCCTTCAAAAATGACGGGTCGAAAATACTGCCAAAGATAATCCCCGCAATCATAAATGAGGGAACCGACCAAATTAGGTTCTGCTTGAGTAGCAATAAGAATTTCCACATTTTATTTAATGTCCCAAACTCTAGAGTTCTTGTAGTAGGGATAATTCATGAATTATCCCTACGGATTAATATTTCGAGCAATGGTATGAGTGCTATGACGGTGAATGGGTTGGAAGAGATAATTTCCACCACTCCCGCATTCCGCCGGTGACGTTATAGACGGTATGATAGCCTTGAGCCACCAGTTGGGTCGCGGCCATCGGACTGCGGTGGGCGGTCAGGCAGATCAGGGCGATCGCGCGCTCGCGGGGCAGTTCCCGAAACCACTCCGGAAGTACCCACCGACGCAGGAAGGACACTTGGCCCATCATGATGCGCGGGAGGCTGAGGTTCACCGCCCCGGCGGCGTGGCCGAAAGAATATTCCAACTCAGACCGGACGTCGATCAACAGGGGCTTGGGAGAGAGTTCCAGGAACTCCTGCGGCGAAATATCGGTCGCCCTCGTTGTAGAAGCAGTTACGTCCACCACGGCGTTTCCCCCGTGCGCGGATCGACCCCCTGCCAGGGCGAAATCCAGATGCGATCGCCGAGAACCGCGACCTGCACCAGTTTCAGGGGACGGTTGGCCGGCCCCCGCTCCACGGAGCCGTCCGGGGCGAACCGGGAACCGTGGCAGGGACATTGAAACTGCCCGTCGTTGCCGTTCCAGGGGAAGGTGCAGCCCAAGTGGGTGCAGTTATTCACAATTCCCCGGCTGTCCAGATTCCCACCTTCGAGCAGCGTCAGGTAGGTCGGCTCTCCGGCCAATCCCGCGATCAGCGCCCGGGTTCCGGGGGGTTCAGCCAAAATCTGGCTGGCGGGAATGGGATTTCCCAGCTTGTCTTTGGCGATAATCGACCCGTCATCCGCGCCTTCTTTGACCGGGGTCACATATTTGGCGGCGGGATACAAAACCACTCCGGCGGTGGTGGCGACAGCGGCTCCCGTGAGGAAGTTGAGCAACTGCCGCCGGGACATCGACGGGCTATTATCTATGGGAAGGGTGTTATCCATCGTTTTTACCTCCTAAATACCAAATAAACATCTACTGATTTTCCGGGGCGCGGGTGTTAATACCCAGCAGGCCGTAAAGCATACAGGACCCGAAAACTGCGGTCAGAGCCGGGACGGCCGACACCACGGCGAGTCCGGTGCCGAGGGCGGTGCCGCCGTAAACGACCAGACCAAGGTACAGCAGGGCTCCGGCGAAGGCCAGACGCAGCACGCGATCGAGCATTCCGACATTGTTAAACATGGTGTTTTCTCCTTATATCGATGGGTTGTGTACAAATTGAAAGTGGATCAGCAGGGCGTGAAACCGACAACAAATTGACTCTCCTGTTGCCTGTTGCCTATTGCCTATTCCCTCTCCCTCAAGCGACGGGAGTCGCCGCGCCCAGACGGTTCATCACCGCCTGCATCAACTGGCGGGCATCGTCGGTAATTTCTTTTGCCGCCGGGGAATCGACGGCCTGGAACATGACCGCCGGATCGATCGCGGACACTTCTACCCGACCGTCGGGATGTTCCTGGACCACCACGTTGCAGGGGTAGAACACCCCCGCCTTGTCGTCGGCGTTGAGCATCCGGTAGGCGATCTGGGCGTGGCAGGCACCCAAAATCAGGTAGGGGTGGAAGTCGGCGTCGAGCTTCCGCTTGAAGGTGGCTTTGACGTCGATCTCGGTCAGGACGCCGAAACCCTCTTGTTTCAGGGCTTCCGTCACCTGGGCGATCGCTTGCTCGAAGGGGGTGTCCAGAATTTGGCTGAAGTGATACATCGAATACTCCTGTGGGCTGCTTTACTTATCTTAATAACTAGATAGTAATTTAGTCAAGGATTAAATTTTTTTTTATTTGGGGTTGACGGGGAGGGCGGTACCAAAGTACCATTAGTTTATAACTAATTAGTTGTATAGTTGCAAGACGTTCGCCCGATGTCGGCTCAAACATCGATGTGGCAAGGCATCGGGCGGAATTATTCCTGGAGGATTTCAGATAAATGGCTCATGTAGTTGTGATTGGAGCGGGACTCGGGGGATTGCCGACGGCCTACGAACTGCGGCACCACTTGCCCGCCGAGCATAAGGTGACATTAATTTCCGACAAGCCGGAGTTCACGTTCGTCCCCGGATTAATTCGGGTCGGGTTGAATCTGAACCCTTTGGAGCACATCCAACTGGAGCTCGAACCCCTGGCGCGGCGGCACGGTTTGGACTTGATCTGCGGACACATCACCCACTTCGACCCGGAAAATCGCCATTTGATCGTGGATGGGCAAACCCTGGAGTTCGACTATGCGGCGATCGCCACCGGGGCATCCCTGGCCTTCGACGAAGCGCCGGGACTCGGCCCCCACGGTGGCTACACCCAGTCCGTGTGCACCCCCGACCACGCCGTAGAAGCGCGGGAGGCGTGGTTGGAATTCTTGAAAGATCCCGGGCCCCTTGTCGTGGGGGCGATGCCGGGGGCGGGGTGTTTCGGGCCAGCTTATGAATTCTTATTAATGGCGGATTGGGAACTGCGGCGGTTGGGACTGCGCGATCGCGTCACGTTAACCTATATCACGCCGGAACCCTACGCCGGCCATCTGGGAGTCGGGGGGGTGAAATACGCCGAAGAACTGACGGGGGATCTGATGCGATCGCGGGGTGTGGAAATCATCGACAACGCCGCCATCACCGAAGTCGAACCCGACACCATCATCCTCTCCGACGGACGCCGCATCCCGTTCAAATACTCCATGATCCTGCCCGCCTTCCGGGGTGCCAAATTCATCCGGGAGACACCGCGCCTGGGCAATGAAAAAGGATTTATCCCCGTCGGACCCACCTACCAGCATCCGGAATTTCCCGCCGTCTACGCCCTCGGCGTCGCCGTCCACCTGGAACAGCCGGACAAAACCCCCGTCCCCATCGGACTGCCGAAAAGCGGGGAAATGACGGAAGTGATGGGGGTGGCCGTCGCCCACAACATCGCGATCGAACTGGGGGCGATTTCCGAACCCCACCTGACGCCCACCTTGGAGGCCCTGTGTTTTGCCGAATTCGGCGATACCGGCATCCTCTACATCGCCGCCCCGGTGATCCCCGATCCGGAAGTGGGCAAGCGCCGCCATTCTCTGGCGTTGAAAGGGCCGTGGGTGAATTGGGCGAAGGCCGCCTTCGAGGAGTATTTCCTGCTGAAAATGCGCTTCGGTTTGGGACTGCCCTGGTTCGAGAAATTCGGGCTGCGGCTGTTGTTCCGGCTGTCCCTGTTCAAAAACCTGCCCAAAAATTTCCGCCAGTCCGTCGAGAAATCCACCACCGCCGTGGGTTGATGTGAAATTTGAGCCGACTTCAATCCTTCGTCAACCCCGACAACCCCACCCCACCCTCCCGTTATCAAAGGGAGGGCAGGGAATCCGATTCACACCTTTGATATCAGGTCCGTTCAAATAGTTGGGATCGAAAGGATTTTTAAAATTCGACCGTCAGAAATCTACATGAGAACTGATGATCAGAATTGGCTCTGACTGATCATTGGGGATTGCTATCTTCCGATCGATTGACGAGGACAGATCGGACGGCCGTATCGATCCGTCCTCCGGCTTGTCAAAATCTGCCAAATTCCCCCTGCGATAGGTACACTTCGCGGATCGCCTAATGGAAAACAGCACCTCCATCGACGACTTTGAAATTCTAGCCGATCGCTTCAAAATTTTAAGCGAACCGAGTCGGTTACAAATTCTGGCGGCAATTTGTCGCCGGGAGTGCAACGTCAAGGAAATTTGTCGGCGCACCGGACTCCACCAAGCCAACGTTTCCAAACACCTGCAATTGTTGCGATCGGCGGGGGTGGTGGCTTGTCGCCGCGTGGGCGTCTGCCGCTATTACCGCATCATCGATTCCGACTTGCTGGGGCTGTGCGCCCAATCTGTCTTTAAGGGAGACAAACCATCCAAAGATTGCACTCAAGAATAAACGATTATAGCGCTGCTAGAAGAGGGTGTAGGGTGTAGGGTGTAGGGTGTAGGGGTGGGAGTCCCGCCGAAAGCGCTAAAGCGCCACAACAAAAAATGTGCGATCGCCGAGTTGTTGGGATTGAGCCCGACCGAAAGCGCTGAAGCGCAACAACAAAAATGTGCGATCGCCTTGTTGTGGGGATTGAGCCGCCCACGGTCTTCAAGTTTACACCCCCATCCAGACTGAGGTTTGTGGCAGTCCGCGAAACGACAGGGGGTTGGGGGAATCTCCGACCCCCACAAAACGGTAACGACATATTCTCTCTGTGTTCTCTGTGCCTCTGTGGTGAAAATTCCGATCGCCCAAAATTAGAAGCTGAGGAAATTGTCGGCGCCCAATTCCTGGGGATAAACCCCCTCAACCGTCGCCAAATCCGTGCCGTCCGTCATCTCCACCAACGTGCCGCCGGGAGTCGCGCTCAGGGACAGTTGCGAGAACGTCAAACCGCCGGCCAAACCGATGATATCTTCGCCGGGGACGAAATCGCCGAAGGTGTCGAAACCGCCGTCCGGTTGCAAGTCGAAGCGATCGCCCCCTTCCCCGCCGATGAGCAGGTCATCTCCCTTATTGCCACTGAGAATATCGTGACCCTGGCGCCCCAACAGGATATCATTTCCCTGTCCGCCATATAACTGGTCGTCCCCGGCTTCCCCGAGAATCGCATCGTCGCCGCCGAACCCCGCCAAAACCTCGGAAGCCGCGCTTCCCGTCAACTCGTCATTCGCCGGAGTCCCCAGGTTGGGCTCAGAAGTCGCATCCCGGGACACCCGCACCAAACCGGAATCCACCAGGGAAACGGCTGCGTCCGCCTGAATCAGGCCGGAACCGCTGCGAAAATCGACTCCGGCGACATCCGCATCGATCGCCGTCCCGTTGAGAACCGCCTCGATTTCTGCGGGGGTCAGACTCCCCGAACCGCCGGCCGCATCCAACATCAGGGCCGCCACCCCCGCCGCGTGGGGGGCCGCCGCCGAGGTGCCGTAGAAGGACTCAAACCCGGAAACCGTGGTGCTGACGCCGTTGGGGGCGACCAACGTGGGTTTCAGGCGTTCTTCGGGGGTCGCCAAAGCGGTGCCGGTGGTGTCGAATAAAATCGAAGTGCCGCCGGTGGAGGAAGAGGACCGGACGCTGGGGGTGGCGACTCCGAAGGCCGGGGTGCTGTCGTAGTTGACGGCGCCGACGGCGATCGCACTTTCGGCGTTGGGATGTCCGAAGACGGTAGAACTATTGTAGTCGAATTCAAACCCCTCGGCATCGTCGTAGAAATTGATGTATTTCATCAACTGCGGGTCGTCGCTTCCCACCCGCTTGCCGATCAGAATGTTGAAGCTCTGGCCGTCGGTGTCGTTGGTGAAGGAGAGCAGTTCCAGGGGGTCGCCGCCGAGGTTGTCATCCATACTCGCCATGATGATATCGGATGCATCTAAAGTACCGAGGTCGTCGTTGGTGGTGATAAAGATGTCTAGGTCGCCCGTCGCACCCGGGCCGCCGAGGGAGGCGAAGGGCTCGGACCACTGAAAAGAGAGGCGCATCGAATCGCCGCGGGCCAAACTGAAGCGGTTGAAGACGTCGCTGCCGCCGAAACTGTGGGCTTCGTATTCGATGCCGTCGAGGGTGAAGGTTTGGCCGGAATTGCTGAAGGGATTTTCGTAGGAGCGATCGCCGTCATTTCCGGCCGCGGAAAAGTAGGTGATTCCTCGGGCGACGGCGTTATCGACGGCCCGCGCCGCCAGTCCATCTTGGAAGAAGGGTTGGTCGGTGAAACCCATGTCGTCCACGATGATATCGACTCCGGCATTGGTCAAACTTTCGATCGCCCCGGCCATGTCGGTGTTGTCGGAAACGCTGTAGAAAAACAGTTCCGCGCCGGGGGCGACGTCGTGGAGAATTTGCAGCATCGCCCGCCCTTCGTCGCGGCCTTTTTCGGGGGAGCCTTCATTTAAAACGGTGACGGGGGCGGTGTAGCCGTTGGGGTTGCCGAGTCCGGGGAGGTCGCCGGCGATGATGTTATCGGCCGCGCCGGAACCGGTGGATAATACGTCGTAGCTGTCGGAGATGACGCCAATTTTGATGCCGTTTCCGTCGATTCCGGACAGGTTGCGGATGTCATTGGATGCGATCGCGATGTCGCCTTCGCTCTCAACTGTTCCGACTCGATTGATGACTGTATTATCCAAACTCATGACAACCTCCCGAGGAATCAAATGCAAATTCCCTAAACTTTTCGATGCAAAATTAAATGGGATTAAAAAGGGACGATCCGAAGATCGATTTTTGATAGATTTCGGTGGCCCTGCAGGGAGGCCGAGAACTCGAATGTCTCTCGCTTTTTTCTATCTGTCCTTATTATCGACCCGCCACCACGGTTTCGGCATCAGTTAGACTACTGAACTTTTGATATTTATTTGTGTAAAACATTTGTCGGCGATCGCCCCAAATAACGTAAAAATACGGAGACAAATTTTCGCAAGCTTTGGCAAACTTCCGTAATTTTACGGGGGTAGATGACGTGGAATTCGTCCGGAAAAATACTGACAAACTGACCGTGGCGATGTATTCCGCTTTCCGAGAATTTACGGTTAAAACCCCTCGCGTGCGGTCACTTTTTTATACAGGGTTAATGGCGAAAAATCAGGAATTTCACGGAGAGGTGCCCCTGTCGCGATCGCGCCCCAACTCCCACATGGCGGGGGTCGGAGCCGTTTCCGCCGGAATTTGTAAAGGGACGAAAACCGGCCCGGGTTGAACGTCCCTTTTTCGGTATGTCAACCGAACATCGGGTCTTCGTGCCAAATGTCGGGCGGGCCGGCGATTTCCGGGACTTCTGGCAACTCGGGCCAGATGAACCCCCCCGGCAAACCGGAGATCAAATCCGCCGAAAGCTCTGGGGGGACGGGCTCGGCATTCCGCAGCAGGCGATCGCTATCCGAACCGCCGATGGGGATATCCGCGAAGGGAGCGGGCGATATCGAGGGGATTTCCGGGGTCAATTCTCCCGTCAGGGAGTCGATTGGCTCGGATTCGAGCCCTTGCAGGGCGGCATCGGCCCGAACGAACCCGGCGCCGCTGTAGTTGTCCCAACCTTCGGTTTCCGCATCCAAGGCAGTGCCCTGCAAGATCTGTCTGACTTGAGCCGGGTTCAGACTGCCGGAACCCCCCGCCGCTTCCAACAGCAACGCCGCCACCCCCGCGACATGGGGGGCCGCCGCCGAGGTGCCCTGGAAGTTGGGAAAGGAATCGTCGTCGAGGATGCTGTCGGTGCCGAAAAAGGTGGTGTTGATGCCGTCGGGGGCGACGACATCGGGCTTTTGCCGGATTTCCGGAGAGGGGAGGCGATCGCCGAGGGGGTCGAGATAAATGGGTATTCCCCCCACGGAGGAGGACGATCGCACCCGGGGGGTGGAATTTCCGAATTCCGGGGTATTGTGGTAACTCAGGGCTCCGACGGCGATCGCACCTGCCGCGTTGGGATGTCCGAAGAGGGTGGCGGCGTCGTGGCCGTATTCAAACTCCCGCCCGGAACCGCCGAAGTTGATGTATTTGATGCGTTCGGGTTCGGAACCGGAGTCGAGCCGCTTTCCGATCAGGATATGAAAATTTTCGCTATCGGTGGAGTTGCTAAAGGACAGTAGTTCCAGGGGATTCGCGCCGATATTGTCGTCGGTACTCGCCGCGGCTACGTCGTCACCCGACAGGGTGTTTAAGTTATCGTCGGTGACGATAAAAATATCGAGGTCGCCGGCCGCATCTCCGAAGGGTTCGTCCCACTGGAAGGAGAGCGTCCCGAGATCGGCGCCCGGGTTCAATCGAAAACGGTTGAAGACATCGACACCCGCCCCGGAGTCGAAGTCGTGGGCGCTGTAGGGGATGCCGTCGAGGGTGAAGGTGCGGCCGGAATTGCGAAATTCGTCTTCGTAGGAGCGATCGCCGTCATTCCCCGCGGCGCTGACGTAGACGACTCCGGCGGCGGCGGCGCGATCGACGCTCTGGGCAACGATGCCATCCTGGAAGAAGGGCTCATTGACGAATCCCACGTCGTCCACGATGATATCGGCCCCCGCTTCTGTGAGTGTCGCGATCGCTTCCGCCATGTCTTCGGGACTGGAGACACCGTGAAACATCAGTTCAGCCGCCGGCGCGATGTCGTGAATGATTTGCAGCATAGCTCGCCCTTCGTCTTTGGCGCGATCGAGAGAGCCTTCCCGCAGGACGTTGACGGGGGTGCCGTAGCCGTGAGGGTTGCCGATACCGGGCAAATCGCCCGTCAAAATGTCATTTTCTGCCGTGGTTTCGCTCGGGTCGCGATCGTAGCTGTCGGAGATGACGGCGATCGAAATTCCCCGACCTTCGACATCAAAAAGTCTCCGGGCGTTGTCCGCCTGCATGGCGATATCCCCCTGGCTGGTGGCGGATTCGGCGCGATTAATCATTGAAAATTGATGGATTTCAAAATAATTATTCATGTCTTTTGCGGGCATAATTTATGGGTGAAGCTGGCAAAAATAACCCGTTTTTGTCGCCCCATTAATTTCAATATATGGCTTTTTATTGTTATCGACATCGGTGAAAATAACATCTTTTTTTTGCGTATTTTTCCGGATGAATCTTGGCGTCAGACTCCCCCCAAACTCCCCTCCGAACAATCCGCCTCTATCGGGATTAAGAAGATGGCGATCGCGGGTCACAATTGCGGAGGAGGAAATTCACTCGCGACGCCCGAGCCGATTTTAAAATGATTAAAAAATACAAAAAATAGCTCTCCATTCATAAAAGAGAGCTTGGATGTCCAGATTAAAACCATCGAAGTCGGGGAGAATGAATCACCGGCGATCGGTCGGTTCCGCCGGGCGATCGCGCCCGTTGAAGGGGGGACGCGATGAGGCTCGGGGTAAAAACCGTTTCAATTCACCCCATTTTTATCGAAAAAATACCCAAATTCAAGGTTGAATTTCCCTTCATTTGATATCGTTTTCAACCGTATTTTATCGCGGCATCAAATTCCATTCAATTGGGACTCATATCAAATCCGTTTGTTTGACCGCCCCCCCCTCGCACCCCCCCGGCCCCCATCCCCCCCTACCCCCCTTTGTAAGGGGGGAGATAAGGGGGGAGGCCGGTTTCCCGTGGGGGCAACCTTATAGGGTTGCCCGATGTTTGAATATTCAAACCAAAAAGCCCGATCGCCCCCCCGGTGAAGTTCGGGAGGCGATCGCTCTCAAGTCAAGCCCGGTTCGGGCCGGTTCTCATTCGCTGCCGGTCGAGGATCCCAAAAGCGGCGTCAAAATCGTCGGCGGTAATTCGGATCGCGGCCGGGTCCTCCACTCCTCGAGAACGATGGCGGCGGATGGCCTCCACCGCGGCCCGATCGCCGAGCAATGCCAGACTCGCCCCGTTCCAACCCTCGGTGCGATCGGCCCAATTACCCAAATCGACATTTTCTAACGGACGTCCCTGGTTGTGGACCTGCAAAATTGCCAGCCGACTGGCCGCATCGGGCCGGTCGATCAAGAGCTGCAAATCCAACCGTCCGGCCCGCAACAGAGCCGGGTCCAGGGCATCCCGCCGGTTGGTGGCGGCGACGACGATAATCTCGGCCCCGACTTGCACGCCGTCCAACTCCGAGAGCAACTGGCCAACGACGCGATCGCTCACCCCCGAATCCCCGCCGTAACTGCCGCGGGCCGGTGCCAAGGTATCGATTTCGTCGATAAACACCACGCAGGGTGCCGCCTGTCTCGCCTTGGCGAACAATTCCCGGATCGCCTGTTCGCTGGCGCCGACCCACTTACTCAACAACTCCGGGCCGTTGACGCTGATAAAATTCGCCCGTCCTTGGGATGCGATCGCTTTTGCCAGCAGGGTTTTGCCCGTCCCCGGCGGGCCCCAGAGCAAAATCCCTTTGGGTGGGGTCGCCTTGGCCTGCCGATACAGTTCCGGATTCAACAGAGCCCCCTCCACCGACTCCTGGAGAATCTGTTTCACCTCTTCGAGCCCACCAATATCGGACCAGTTCACCTCCGGCGTCTCGACCTCCACGGACCGCAACACCGCCGGCTTGACTTCTTGAAGGGCTTGCAGGAAATCCGACTGTTCCACCGTCAGGATCTCGGGAATTTGGGCATCAATGTGGGGCACCTGCCGCCGCAGGGCACTGTAGGCCGCTTTCTGGCAGATCGCTTTCAAGTCCGCCCCCACGAACCCCACGGCCAGATCGGCGATCGCACCGAGATCGACTTGCCCATCGAGAGGCATAGCCGCGGTGAGAATTTGCAAAATTTCCAGACGTCCCTGGCGATCGGGGACTCCGAAGACAACTTCCCGGTCGAACCGCCCCGGCCGTCGCAGGGCCGGATCGACAGCATCCCGGCGGTTGGTGGCCGCCAGGAGGATGACGCCTTCGGTTCGGGCGAACCCGTCCATCAAACTCAGGAGTTGGGCGACGAGGCGCTTTTCGACTTCCCCTTCGACTTGGGAGCGATCGGGGGCGATGCTATCGATTTCATCAATAAAAATAATACAAGGTGCATTTTTGGCGGCTTTCTCGAAAATTCCCCGCAGTTTTTGTTCGGCTTCCCCGTAATATTTGCTCATCACCTCGGGGCCGGCTAGGGCGATATAGTTGGCGTCGAGTTCCCGGGCGATCGCTTTTGCCGTCAGCGTCTTCCCTGTCCCGGGAGGGCCGACCAGCAGCACCCCCTTGGTCGGTTCCAACCCCAGTTTTGCCAACAAATCGGGTCTTTTTAAGGGGATGGCGATCAATTCCTTCAATTCTGTCACCACCTCCGCCAGACCCCCCACATCTTTGAGAGAGGGGACGCTTTCTGTCTGAGGGGGGACGACTTGTGCCCCGGAATCGGCAGCGGACTCGCCGGAACTTCCGGGGGGCGGGGTTTTAATATGACTCGTTCCCACACTGCCGGTGCGGGGAATATTGCCGGTGCGGGGAATATTGCTCACCGATCGCGTTCGATATTGAATATCGGCGGCGACCTCTCCTTTTTCGATCTTGTCCTCCAAGGTTTTCGCCAATTCAAGGAGGTCTTGAAAATTTTTAAATAGGTCGTTCATTTTAATGGGGAGTCGGGAATAGGGAGTCGGGAATAGGGAATAGGAAACTTTTCACTTTTCACTGTCTAAAGGCGTCCCTTCTACACAGGCACCGTCGAGACAGGCGCCGTCCCACTGCGTCCCTTCGACGATCGCGCACAGGAGGTTGGCCCGTTCCAAGTTGGCGCCGCGCAACACGGCGCCGCTCAAATCCGCCTCCTCCAAATCCGCCGAGGCGAGGTCGGCCCCCGATAGGTTGGCGTTTCGGAAGTCGCAGGACTGCAAGAGCGCCTGGGACAGGTTCACCCCCCGCAAATCGGCGCCTTGGAAATTGACGCCGCTCAAATCCAAATTGCCCAGGGCTGTCCCGGTCAGAAAGGCCCCGGCGAAGCTGGCTTCCCGCAGATCCGCATCCAGCAGGGTCGCCCCCCGTAGGTCGGCGTTGCGAAAGTCCGCCCCCACGAGGTTCGCCCCGCTCAGGTCGGCGCCCCGAAGGTTGGCCCGCAGGATCGCCCGTTGCAAATCGGCCCCGGCCAGGTTCGTCCCCGTCAGGTTCGCCTGGGAGAGATCGGCTTCTCGGAGGTCGGCGCCGGACAAATCCAGACCCGCCAAATTGGCGCGGGCGAGGTCTTTGATTTTGCCGGCTCGAATGGCGTCGCGGTCGATGGGTGTGGGTTGATTCATGGCGGAATGGCTTGGGGTTGACTGGGGCAGTTGGGCGGGCGATCGGGTCTAGGGACGGGGTGTCAGTTGGGAGTCTTGGCTTTTGGAAGTGGGCATTTCTTCGATCCACACGTTCGGCAGTTGGGTGGGTTTGTCGGGCAGTTGCATTAACCCCACCTCCGTCAGGCGCACCACGGTTCCCAGGGCTTCGACCAGGGCGGGGTCGAAGCGGGTGCCGCTGTGTTCCCGACAGGCGTTGAAGGCTTCCGTCAGGTTCAGGGCACTGCGGCTGCCTCGGGGTTGGGTCAGCCCTTGGAAATAGGCGACCAGGCCGAGAATCCGGGCTTTGATGTTGATTTCCTCCCCCTGCTGGCCGGAGGGGACGCCGGTTCCGTCCCAATGTTCCAGGTGGTGGGCGACGACTTCGCGGATGATGCCCAATTCGGGCATCGACTCCAACAACCGGGCGCCGATGGAGGCGCGGTCGCGCCAAAATGTCCGGGTCGCTTCGTCCATTTCCGGGGGGGTTTTTAAAAATATCTCTTCGGGGGCGGAGGCCAAACCGATGCGGTGCAGCAGGCCGGCCAACCGCAGGCGCCGCAGCTTGACGGTGGGGAGGTCGAGGATTTGACCGAGGGTTTCGCACAGGGCGGCGACTTGCAGGGAGGCGCAGGGGTTGAAGGGGTCGCGCTCGTCCACCCGCTGGGCCATCCGCAGGAAGGCCTGGAGTTTGTTGGCGCTGATGTTGCGACTGATTCGTTTAGCCTGCCCTTCGAGTTCCCAGAGTTCCCGGGTTTGGCGGTTGACGGCGATCAGTTCCTGTTGGGAGGATTGCAGGTAGGTGACGATGCGGGAAACCACGCCGCTAAGGTCGGGCACCACTTTGCTGGGGGTGGCGACGATGGCTTGATATTGCCCGAGGAGGCGATCGCACAGTTCGGGGTCGTAGGGGCTCAAGCGATCAATCAAAATCTCGGCGGCCTTGCACACCAGGGCGCGATCGAAGGTCCACAGCCCGTAGAATTTGCGCTCGCTATCGACCGAGGGCTTTCCGTGGGGCCGGTATTCGTCCTCCGAGAGTTCGTGGCACAGCACCATCGCGGTGTAGCCGGGGGCGACGATGACCAGGTTCCACTCCATCACCAAACTGTCCGATTCTTTCAGGTGGATGAGGGATACGTTGTCGAGTTGCCCCGTCCGGTGGCTGGCAAACCCGCTGTCCGGTACGGCGCTGATGGCGATATGATTGGAGCGATCGGCGATCTCGAGGTAGCGATCGGCTTCTTGGAGATACCATTTTCCCTGTTGAAACGTCACCAAGACGAGGGGTCGCTCTTCGGGAGCTTCACCAGTTTGCAAAATGTGGTCCTCGAGGGCGTGGCAGAGCGCCACCAGGGTATTTTTGAAGTAGACCCCGAAACTCGAAGGGAGTTGACCGTCGGGCAAAGAGGCTTTGAGCTGATTGAGTGTGGATTCTGGGTTCATGGCAAACTGGCGATCCCGGCTATTCACTTAAATATTAACTGGAATCGATCGCCGCGCAAACTCGATCTCCGGCGGACGAGAGCTCGCCCGCTACATCACCTGGGAAATTTGATCGATGACGCGAATTCGACCCCGACGCAAAAAATATAACAGCCGATCCACGGTGGATCGTTCTTCTAAATCGAGAGAATCGTCCAAAATTGCCGCCATCAGGGCGTAGCAATCCGCTTTCGTCAAGCATTGGGTATCTGCGACGGAAACCGCGATTTCGGACAGGGCGCCGGGTAGTAGTTTGACAGAAGTCATGGCAGGAAGTCAGGTGAATTTAACGGATTCAAACTCGGTCAGTTCCATTCAATGCACCCGCAAAAGCTCGGACTCACAACCCTAAAAAAATCCGCTCAAACGTCTTCTGGGCGGGGTTTGTGGGTGTCGGAGTCGGCTGCAATACTTGTGTAAGTATATATAACATTTGATTGTATTGCAAAGAAATATTAAGGATCTAGGGGGTTATGTAAAACTTTGATGTGAAATTGGCGATCGCACTTTACATAAGTCCGCCAATTGTAAAGAAATTGTTAAATTCCGGGCGCTCGCTGGGGGGTGTCGGATGTCGGGGATTGACTTTCCGGCGGATGGGACTCCCGGCGCGCGGCCCTACAGATTGAGGTGAAGTGGGTACGATGGCGCGGATGGCATCACGAGGAGGAGAGGGTCAATGCCCATCCGGTGAGAAGATGGCAGAAGGCGGAGGGCCGCAAAATTCCCCCCGATATCGGGCCGTTTCGGGCGTTTGGGTAGCTGCACCCCGTTGGCAGGGTTTACTTGAACCAATGCAGGAAGGACAGACCGGCGCGAATCAGACTCGGACTCGGGCGGCAATTTTGCGGTTTTGAAAATTCATCGTCAACCGGTTTTTCTTCTATTTTTGTCCTGTATCCTTCTAATCCTCCCCTTTTATTGTGAATGATGATCGCCATAGATTCGGCATCATTGTACCAAAAAGAATCGTCCCAATTGGATTTCAGCATGGCTTTATTGATGGTAAAGTGTATTGAAAAAATTGAGCCGGACTTGACGGCGCTCAACTGACTCCAAAAATAGATCGAACGACCCTCAAGATATTGCTGCGGTTCACTCCTTACTATCTTGTCACGACAAAACGCCGTCGGTCAATGTGGTTTTCTCGTAAAAATCTATCAAGTCGAGTCTTTTTTATACAAACTACCTCCGTAATATTTGGGAGCGATATCAAGTCCGTTTGGATGCTTACACAATCGTTCGAGAAAAGGCAATAGGCAGGAGGCAATCGGCAAAAGTTTGAAGCCGCTTCAGAAGAGGGCGAAACCCAGGAATCATAACTGTTTGAGCGGACATGATCTGATCTGGTATCGATCGCGGGGGGTGGAGAATCGGGAATTTTTGACTTTTGAACGGGGTGCGATCGCCCCGATTTCGCAATAATCCGCCCGACAATTCCCCCTCAACCCACCCCCGTCACCCCCATTTCTCAAAAGATCCGGATCGATCCGCAAAATCACTCAAAATAATGATATAGCAGTCTGAATTGACCAGCGAATCTTCTACCCCACCCCGATCCAATTGCGACCATGACAGACACTCAACCCGCATTTGCCGACATCGCCGAACATTGGGCTTATCCCTTCATCCGACGCCTCCGGCTTGGGGGGGTTATCGGCGGATTTCCGGACGGGACATTTCGCCCCGAACAAACCATGACTCGGGCCGAATTCGCCGCCATTCTCAACGCCGCCTTTCCCCTGGTTCCCCGGCGGGATTACGTCCCGTTTTCGGACGTTTCCCCGGATTTTTGGGCGGCGGAAGCCATCCGCAACGCCTTTGAAGCCCAATTTATTTCCGGCTTCCCGGAAGGGGATTTTCGCCCCGGCGAGAACATTTCCCGGCTGCACGTTTTGCTGTCGTTGGTGTCTGGCTTGCAAATTCCGGCGGGGGAGTCTTTGTCCCTGACGGCGATTTACAATGACGGGGCGGACATTCCCGATTATGCGCGATCGGCGATCGCGGCGGCAACCCGCAGCCGCCTGGTGGCGAACGCCCCCAGCATCGACGTTTTCAACCCGAACCGCCCCGCCACCCGGGGAGAAGTCGCCGCCTTCGTCTATCAGGCGTCGGCGTATCTGGAAAAAAGCGATCGCATCGCCTCCCCTTATATCGTCGAACTCGCCGCCCCCGGAATGATTCGACGGGGCACTCACCTCTCGGTTAACGGGCGAACTTGGCGGGCGGCTTGGGGGCAGTGGAGTTCGGGAATTTCCACCTATACGGGTGTGGGTGATAAAGGGGCGATGTTGGTTTTGGGGATGGATTTAATCAGTTCCGATGACAGCAATTTAGAGTCTGTAAAATGGTTTTCGACACCCCTGAAACCTTACCGCGTCAAGACCGAATTTGACGGCGAATATCGCTATTTGAATTTGGACGATATCGCGACGGGGGCGAATTGGGAAATGGTCGTCGATGACAAAACACTGCGGATTTTTTCCACCCCCGCCGATGTCGATAATATCACCTTTGAAGAAGATGGCAATATTTCCCGGGTTGAAATCGAACTGAGTCGGGCGACTCCGTGGGAACTGTACGAACGGAGTGGCGAGTGGGAAATCGTGGCGGATGCGATCGCGCCCCAATCCCTCGCCGATCGCTTTCCGGAGACTCCGCCAGAGCCCACGACTCCCGACGACGAAGAACAACAAAACGAGGGAGAAACAACGGCAAGTTCGGACAAACCCTCGCGCCCCGTCGTCCGCATTTCCGACACCCAAACCGTGATTCGGGGAACCCTGCCGGACGGCTATCGGGTGGCGACAAAAACGCGGAATACCCCCGATCGCATCATCGTGGAATTGCGCCGCGATGGGTTGGTGGAACGGGACATCCGCTGGACTCCGGGGCTGCACTGGCGGCAGCAATATTTGACGTTGGAGGGCGATCGCTTTCCGGTGGTTTGGCTGACGGTGCGCCCGAATTCCGGTTTGATTCTGCGCCCGATTTGGACGGATAAAACCCGCATGAAGGGGACGGCTTCGCTGTCGGATATCGCCAAAAATTGGGAAAGTATGGCGGCGATCAACGGGGGCTATTTTAACCGCAACAATTTGTTGCCCTTGGGGGCGATCCGCCGGGATGGAAACTGGTATTCCGGGCCGATTTTGAACCGGGGCGCGATCGCCTGGGACGATGCCGGACGGGTGAAGATGGCGAGATTAAAATTGCTGGAAACCGTCGCCACTTCTCAGGGACGACAGTTCGATGTGGATCTGTTAAATACGGGCTATGTGAAGGCGGGAATTGCCCGCTATACGCCGGAGTGGGGGGAGGATTATACGCCCCTGACGTTGAATGAAATTCTGATAGTGGTGGAAGCCGATCGCGTCGCCCGACAGATCGAAGCGACGGACGATAAAACGCCGATTTCAATTCCTCAAAATGGTTATTTGTTGACGCTGCGATCGTTCCGCAGTGCGGCGGGGGCGTTTGCCGTGGGTTCTCAGGTGACGGTGACGCCGGCGACGACTCCCTCAGATTTTAACGATTTTCCCAATATTTTGGGGGCGGGTCCTCTACTGGTTCAAAATCATCGCATCGTCTTGGATGCGGAGGCGGAGGGGTTCAATTATTGGTTTGGAAAACAGTTGGCGATTCGCAGTGCGATCGCTTTTCTGAGTTCCGGAGAATTGGCGATCGTCACGGTTCACAACCGCGTTGGGGGGGCGGGTCCCGATCTGACGGAAATGGCACAGTTGATGCAACAATTGGGGGCGATCGATGCCTTGAATTTGGACGGCGGCAGTTCCACCAGTTTGGTGCTCGGCGGACATTTACTCAACCGCACGCCGGATACCGCGGCGAGGGTGCACAACGGGTTGGGGATCTTTGTCAATTCCGCTCAAATGACTCTATGATAACGAATCATCCGAACTCGCTATTGATAGCGAGTTCGTAAAAGACGGGGCGTGCCGATTTCGTTTCCGCCAGCAATTTGCCGCGACTGAATACCGGGCGGACGGGCGATCGCATCCGGATGGCTTCGTCGCGGTTTCCCTTCCAACGGCGGTTCATAACTCGCGGTGTTGATTCCAGAATCGGTATGGCATCGGGACGGGGGTCGGGAATATTTACCGAACGGCAAAATTGTTGCCAAAAATTCAGCATTCAGTTGATGAAACTATGGTAAAGTTAGCTCGTCTCACAAAAGCGATCTGTTATTTGTTACAGATCTGGCATCGAAAACCATTTGAGCGCCCCAATTATTCATCATGAAAAAAAAATCAGTCACTCCCGAGTTTTCTCGACGCAGCCTCATTAAATATGGTGGCGGAATGATTGGTACGAGTTTAATGGCAACGGTTCTCGGTTCGGGGGTCATTCGACCCGAACTCGGAATGAGCCAAACGGATCTAACCCCGGATGAAGCGTTGGAGAAATTAATGCAAGGAAATCGGCGGTTTGTCAAACGCAAGCAAGAAAACCTCAACCAAACGACCGTCAATCTTCAACAAGTGGCCTCCGGGCAAACTCCTTTTGCGGCTGTTCTCAGTTGTGCGGATTCTAGAGTTCCCATTGAAATTCTGTTCGATCGCGGTTTCGGCGATATTTTTGTTGTTCGAGATGCCGGTAATATTGCCTCAGAATCGGCGATTGGAAGTCTTGAATTTGGGACATTGGTCTTGGGAGCGAGGGTCTTGATGGTGATCGGGCATCAAGATTGTGGAGCCGTCATTTCAACCATGAATGGTGCGGAAGTTCCGGGTCAAATTGGAGTGATTTTGGATCGAATTAAACCGGCGATCGCAAACTACTTGGGACAAGGAGACGATCGAACAGCGATCCGAAATGCGACCGAGGCTAATATTTTATATCAAATCAATTTGCTCAATCAATCGCCCGTTATCTCGAAACTCAAGGCCGATAACAAACTCAAAATTGTCGGCGGATACTCCGATTTCGAGACGGGTGAAATCGTACTCGTTAGCGAATAAATCTCAAACCCAACTGCCCTGCTATAGCGCTGTGTGCAGGGAATAGGGAATCGAAAATAGGGTCATTAAATTACCTCGATATCAGGGTTTCACAGTTTGTCTACCCAAGGAAATTGTAAATATTTGACTTTAACCATCGTAAAAAATGGACTGAACCGGTTTCGTTTCCGCCAGCAACTTGCCGCGACTGAATACCTGGCGGACGGGCGATCGCATCCGGATTGCTTCGTAGCGATTCCCGACATTTAAAACAATTAAATTGGCGGTTTTTCCGACTTCGATTCCGTAATCGTTTTCTACAGATAAGGTTTTCGCACCGTTCCCAGTCACCATATCGTAACAGGCATCAATTTCCGATAACCCCGTCATCTGGCAGACGTGGACCGCCATGTGGGCGACATCCAGCATATTTCCGGTTCCTAAACCGTACCAAGGATCGCGGATGCAGTCGTGTCCGAAACTGACGTTCGATCCGTTTTTCCACAACTCTTTTACCCGGGTAATTCCCCGCCGTTTCGGATAGGTATCCGTGCGACCTTGCAGGGTAATATTAATCAAAGGATTGGCGATAAAATTAATGCGCGATCGCCCCAACAATCCCATCAGTTTGAGTGCGTAGGCATTCGGATAGGAAGCGAAAGCTGTTGTATGGCTGGCGGTGACGCGGGCGCCGAGTCCGGAACGCACCGCACAGGCGACGACCACTTCCAAAAATCGGGATTGTTCGTCGTCGATTTCGTCGCAGTGGATATCGATGAGGCGATCGTATTTTTCCGCCAGTTCAAAGGTGCGGTGAACGGACTTTACCCCATCTTCCCGGGTGAATTCGTAGTGGGGGATGCCGCCCACAACATCCGCCCCCATTTCTATCGCTTTTTCCAATAGCAATTCATTCTCGGGGCGACTGTAGATCCCATCCTGGGGAAAGGCGACGACTTGCAAAGTCATCCAATCTTTCACCGCCTCCCGCACTTCCAACAATCCCCGCAGTGCGATTAAATTGGATTCGCTGACATCGGCGTGGGTGCGGACGAATAAAATCCCCTGTTGTGCCTGTAATTTTAAAGTGGCGATCGCCCGTTTTTTGACATCTTCAACCGTGAGACTTTTTTTCCGTTCTTCCCAAATGGAAATTCCCTCGAATAGCGTCCCGCTTTCGTTGGGGCGGGGCTCCCCCGCTGTCAACGCCGAGTCGAGGTGGATGTGGGATTCCACAAAGGGAGGACTGACCAAATTTCCCCCCACATCATATTCCGTTTCTCCCGGTGCTTCGATGCGGGGTGCGATGGCGGCTATTTTTTTCCCCGATAGGGCGACATCCGCCGTTTCTGTGACGTCGGGCGATCGCAACAGGCGACAATTTCGTAAGATTAAATCGTAGGACATGGTAATTTTATTCGTCTATCTTTCAGGAATAAAGCTCACAATAACTCCTGAGAATAGTCTCCCGAGCGATCGTAAATTTTTTCCAATTGAAAAGCATTCTTTTTTAAGTCAAATTTACGTTCGACGATTGCGCGACTGGACTCCGAAAATTCTTGTCTCAGGGCATCGTTTTGCAGTAATTTTAAAATCAATTGGGTCAGTTCATGTCGATTTTTTTCTCCGATTAAAAATCCATTTTTTTCGTGACTGATAGCTTCGGGAATTCCGGCATGATAGGAACTCACAACCGGTAATTTCATCGCCATTGCCTCTAGAATCGTAATCGGCAATCCTTCCGATTCTCCCTGGGAGGTGGTCAGGCTCGGAGCCGCTAATACCGAAGCTTTTTGCATCCACTCCTTCACTATTTTAGAGGGTTGTACTCCCAGAAAACGATAACGATTGAGTAAACGGCTTGCCAGGTCTTCTAAAGAAGATCTGAGGACACCATCACCAATAATCACCAATTCGATGTCGGGCCTGACCTTTTGAACATCTGCCATTGCCCGAATTAAATATTCGCATCCTTTTTTTTCCACCAACCGCCCCACAAATAAAACAATCGGTTCTCGTTTCAATTCAGGATTGGGGGTAAATTTATCAATATCTATGCCAATATAGTTCACTCGAATTTTTTCTGGGGGGCATCCTTTTTCGATAATTTGAGAGCGGATAAACTCGGAAACCGCGATGAAACCGTCCGCTTGTTGAAAGAGGCGATCGCGATTCCTAAAATACAGTTCTCGATAAAATTGACCGCGATTTTTAACAAAATCTCTAGTATTTGCGTAGAAACTTTTAGACTGATTCAGTTCTATTTCTGCGGTGGCAAAATAACCGTGAAAAGTCACGATGAGAGGGAGATTTAATTTTCGTGCCAGGGGCAGAGCTAAAACACCATCCAGACCGAAATGAGCGTGAATTAAACGAGGGGATAAATCTTGTAAAGGTTTCAGCCAGCGCGGGTGAACGAAACCAGTTAATTTATAGGCCGTTTTCCAGAAACCGGGAGGAGATGCCAAGTCGCCGAGAACAATTGTTCTCTCTTGGGGAAGCATCGATGTAGCAGTGGGGAAGCGCGAAGTGCCAACGTAGAAACCTCGATAGGATGAAAAGTTCTCCACTTGCGCCGGGATGAAGGTTTCCGAGTAGGGAATGAGTTGGTCTCGATAGATTATTACTGCTGGTTTCATCGTTTTTGTGGTAACAGAGAACGCACTAACGACTTAGCAACCCCACGAACAAGAGGTAGACCTGTCAGAGGTGAAATAACAAGTTCTGGTGCGGCTTGACAAGCTTTAAGATAGCTATTTAAAGCAACTCTATAATTACCTTTTCTATACTCATCTTCAGCTTTTTGTGAACAATTAGCACTTTCTCGAATCTGCTTTCCTCT
Source organism: Lyngbya sp. CCY1209 (assembly GCF_035615495.1). Taxonomy (GTDB): domain Bacteria; phylum Cyanobacteriota; class Cyanobacteriia; order Cyanobacteriales; family Microcoleaceae; genus Limnospira. The sequence goes on from NZ_JAJENU010000642.1 coordinate 41,604, forward strand.
ATTTCGTTCTTCAGCAGGAAGATGATTAATACATTCGTGGAAAATATTTTCTCGTACTGCCACAAGATTTGTCGGCCTCCACTGCCCTTGGTGAGTCCTATACTCTAAAACTATTGAGGGAATAATCGCTACCTTACCCAACCTGGCAACTCGAAACCATAATTCTCGGTCTTCTCCAATGTTCAAATCGAGTCTATACCCGCCAAGCTCCGTTATTATTGCCTTACGATACAAGTTTTGACCGGAAACAGAAGACCAACCCGCTAACAGTTCGGGCCATATTACTCGTTTAAATCCAATCCTGGGATGCTCAATTTTTGTAGCATACGCTCCCTCTTTAAACTTCCATCTCGCACCCACCGCCGCTACTATCTTCGAGTCGCTGCTTAATGGTTTGACTAAATCTGTCAGAGCGTTAGGTCGGAGGCGATCGTCGTCATCGAGAAACATAATAAATTCTCCCTTGGCTTCCCTCAAACCTCGATTTCGAGCAGCCGATCGCTCGCTATTTTTCTCCTGTCTAAACACCCGTATTTGTTCGTTTTTGATTTCTGTAAGCCAATCCCATGTCCCATCGGAAGAAGCATCGTCAATAACGAGCAATTCCCAATTTTTAAATGTTTGAGCTTCAACACTCCTAACCGCTTCTTTAAGGTAATCCAGCCGGTTGTAGGTTGTAATTACCACGGATATTAATAGTTTTTGCATAATTTTTTTCCTTAAACTTCTAACCAGTGAGATAAATCTTTCTGAATTAAATCTTGAAGCTTTAAAATATCTTCCCTATATTCCTCTACAAATTTTTTCCTCACCGCTCCTGGTAACGATGGTTTTTTGTTAGAAAGATTGATATTAATCAGTTTATTCTTAATCTTATTTTTTAACTTCAATGGTAGCATTGAACCCATATATTCTGCCGGATTGTTTCTCAGCATTATTTTGTTATAAACTCTACTCCTTGGGATACGAGAATCATTATGTTTTTTTGAGTTATCTGGAACGAAGCTATCATCTACACCCAAAAATCTAAAAATATCTTGCAAAACGCCAATCTGTTGTTCCTGAAAATTTTCATATATACAGACTTTAATTTTTTCGGCTTCAAACAAATCAAAATAACGTTTCATTTGTCCATAATAAAATCCCTTTTGTTTATAATGAAAACGAGGAGACCAATTTTTGAGGATTCGTTCTGATTCTAACTCCATTGCTTGCACAAAATCAACATTAATTGGCTCTAGATCGTCACGAACTGAATGCAAAAAGTTTGAATAAGCTCTTTCAACTGGATCTCGCAGCATCGCAATTATTTTTACATCAGGAATGTATTGCTTAATTTTACTAGCCACATTTGGCAAATAAATGTACCAAGGAGATACTTCACCAATTGCTATTTCTCCTGAAACTTTTTTAAATAGCTCGCGGTAAGACTCTATATCTTTAATTTGCTGGTATTTTCTCAAAAATGGTTCGTTGCTATTAAAAGCCAGATTTTCCTCATCCACAAATACAAAAAACTGAGTTTCTTTTAACGGACTCATATAGATTTGTGGATGCTGTTTGAGATAACGATACAGTGCTGTAGTTCCTGCCTTAGGTGCACCAATAATCAGAAAATTAGGCATTGTCATATTTTTACTTCTCTTTTTGTAATTACTAGATCCGTTTCTCAAGAATCATTTAATTAGAACGCTTAACACCAACCCGATCGCAAAACTCGACAAACGCCTCTAAAAAACGTTCTTTATTATGATCTTCGCTCACCCATTTTCGTCCTTCTTTCCCCAACTTAGTTCGTAGTTCATGGTTTTCTAAAAGAGTTTTCAATCCCTCAACAAACTTCGGTATTCCCTCCATCCCCGTACCATCATAACGCCCCACATAAATCCCAAACCGAGACACTACACTTTCCGGGTCTAAACAACTCAAAATCGGCGTTTCGCACTTCAAGGCTTCCTGAAAACTAACCGCCAACCCCTCGTGAATGGAAGTATTAATCAAAACCCAGGCTTCCGAAAGCATCCGAATTTTATCCACTTCCCCCACATGACCCATTAATTTAACATTATCGGGTAATCCCGTCGGTTCCCAAGCACCCTTTCCCTCAAAATGAGGTTTACCCATAAAAATAAAATCCACATCGGGAAAATGGCGGGCTATTTCAGCAAACAACCAGGGGCGCTTGTAGGGGTCAAGACGGGCCAAGAAAACTACCGTGGGTTTATCACTTTTTACGACCTCTGCTGGTTCCATGTCAATAATATTCGGTAAAAATTCCACCTCTGGCGGTTCTACCCCATAAGTTCCCGGCACTTTGGCTTTTAAAAAACGTGCTGGGGTAGCAAATAAAACCTGACGATTCACCCATTGAGAAACCCGAACGACTCCAGCAAAAGAAGTACAATCAAAGCACTTTAACCCTTGGGGATAAACATCTTCCGACCCCGGAACGCGAACCGTATCTATTTTAGCCACATCTTCTGGCGGTCTGGGGTCGCGCACCCATAAAATAATCGGAGTTCTGGGTAAGCTCCAGAATACAGGACGATAATTGGGGCGATAGTCAATCGACAGAATTAGATCGATTTTTTCAGCCCAGAGGCGACGAATATATTCTAGTTTATTGCGCTGGCGCAGAATCAGCTTAGTATTATGAACGACCGGGTCTGGCTCTCCTGGTTTTCCATAAGTTTCCCCCGCCAGTAATACCGGCTCTACTCCCAGATTGGGATCGGAGTTAAATAAGGTTGTCACCTGACGAGTTGCCCAACCGAAACCACCCATCCTCCCTTGGGAAAGTTCAAAGAATTCGTTGGCGATAATCCCTAATTTAATTCTTTTATTTTCAAATTTATGATTTGAATTGTCCATTGTTAAAGTTATGTTTGACTGAATGCTTTCCAGCGTAACCGCCTATATTTTTAGGTTTCTTACTCCGTTTTTTCGACTTTCAAAAATTTCCCCAATGCCCTCAAGTGACTTTCCACACTCCCCCAATACATTTCCATTTCGCTGGCCGCCACAATATCGGTGTCTAACTCTTTTCCATATTTGAGCTTGTGGTTGATCGCTTTCCGCAAATCGTTGGCCATATATAAGGGAATAACCAAAGGTCTTTGCCAAGGTTGATGTCTCAACATCCTGGTGAAATGACGGCTCAAACCGACACCCCGCAACAATCTCGTCAAGTATTCCTTTTCCAAACGATGCTTAGGAATTTGATGGTAGATACGCATTTCTGGATTAAACCAGATTTCCCACCCTGCTTTTCTAATATACCACAGCGCTTCTAAATCTTCACCTTTTACATTTAAAGAATCCTGGACTGGCCCCCTTAATTTTAAATTTTTGATCGCGTTTTCTTCCCAAGCCTTTTTTCTGATAACCAGACCTGCTCCTGGCGGTAAAAGTCCTGTTTTTAAGGGATCTTGGGAATTGAAGCAAAAAGCATCTTTTGACGACCATTCAATAATCGCCAAACAGGAAGCTATTCTCCGAAAGTTTTGGGGAGGCTCGACTTCATAAATGCCGTGAACTACACCACTATAAGCTCCTGCTTTTGGATGGGAAACCCCGAAAGCATGGGCATTGGCGACCCAGTCAGGAGAGGGTAAATTATCATCATCCAAAAATCCGACCAGGGAACCTCGGGCTTCTTGCATGGCTCTTTGTCGGGCATAGCTGGCTCCTTGTCGGGGTTCAAAATAATATTTTATGGGACATGATTCGGGCTGGCTTGACTGATATTCTTGAATGATTTTAGCCGTGTTATCCGTGCTGTTATTATCGACGATTACGATGTCCCAACAAATCTTTTCTGTGTCGATTTGCGATCGCAGCTTATCTAAAATATTCGGCAGTCTTTGTTCGGCATTATACGCTCTAACTGCTACGGTAAAATCAGGGTTAACCATTGATTCTCACGAGGTAAAAAAAAGATTCGGTTGACCGTTTAAGTGGCTGGCAGTTGTCCGGAGAAGGAACCGACAGAATCTTCCCGGTGATGGTTCTGACGTTCCACTGATCACTTGGATAGACACGCGCTGAATCCCTGGAGGCTGGGCGAAGATTGATATAGCAGTTCCAGCCCGATCGCCGGCTCCGGAAACTTGAGTTCCCGAAGGGGACGAAAGTGGAACGACAAAGGAAGATGCAAATCTCGAATGCTATCAATATAACACCGATTGTATAGTTCAAACAAGAAGCTATTGTAAAAAATGTCCGACTTAATATGAAATTTTGTAAAGTTGAGAATCCGGCTCGGAATCTCACTTTCCAGCGACCATCGCCCCGATTCCATGCGATCGCATCAGTTTTTAGCCCCGCCCTGACTGAGGGCTATGTTGGGTGGGGTTCCCCGACAAATACCAACGGTGCAAAGCATTGCGGTGAACGTCCAACCAGGGGATTTGATGCCGTTTGGCGATCGCGGCACAATCTTCGTATTCGGGATGGACGTTGATGATGCGATCGCCGGAAAATGCCACCTTCATCCGCACCGGTCCGTATTCCGTCTCCACCGCCTGCAATTCCCGCTGCAAAATTGTCCGGGATTGATAACTGTGGCGAATCCCCAAAGTTGTGGTTTCTCGGAATAGAATAGTTTCGCAGTCGCGAATTTTTTCCGGGTGGCAGATCGCCGTCAGCAACGTCCCCAGGCGGGATTTTTTCATGGTCACGGGTTGGGCGAACACGTCCACCGCCCCCACCTCAAATAACGCCTCCGAAGTGTACGCGATCGCCTGGGGGCTGAGGTCGTCTATTTGGGTTTCCAATACCGCCACGGTTTCGCCGTGGGAATGGGCGGCATGAGTCCCGTGGGAATGACCCTCCGCTTCCGTCCCCTCCCCCAACCACAGCCGCAGAATGTTGGGCAGGGGCAAATCGGCCGAACCCGCCCCCAACCCCACCCGTCCGAGTACCATCGGCGGCGGGGGGCCGAAATCTGTGGCCAGGGTGACGGCGATCGCGGCGCCGGTGGGCGTCACCAGTTCCCGTTCGATGCCGTTGCTGTAGAGGGGGACGCTTCGCATTTCCCAGAGTTTCAGGGTGGCGGGGGCGGGCACCGGGAGTTTTCCGTGGGCCGTCCGGACGGTCCCCCCACCTACCGGAAACGGAGAACAGGAGAGGCGATCGACGTTCAGCCAGTCGAGTCCCAGACAGGTGCCGACGATATCGACGATCGCATCCGTGGCCCCGACTTCGTGGAAGTGGACTTGCTGGGGGTCGATCCCGTGTACGGCCCCCTCCGCTTCCGCCAGTTTGCGAAATACCGCCAAACTCCAGTTTTTCGCCCGTGGGGGCAGTTCCGCCGCCCCGATCCGATTTTCGATGTCCGACAGGTGGCGGGTGTGGTGGTGGTGCTCGGTCAAATCGACGTGAACTTTTGTCGCCTGTTGGCCGTTTCGCAATACCTTCTCAGACCGCAGGTTGTATTCCTCGGCCACTCCCAGTTTCTCCAAATTTTCGGCCAAATACTCCAGCGGAACCCCCGCATGGACGAGGGCGCCGAGACACATATCTCCGGCGATTCCGGTCGGACATTGGAGATAAGCGATCTTCGTCATGGTCGGCGGTCTATTTTTTCTTATGATACCTCTCCAAAGTTCAAACCTTAAATTCCCAGGGTCTGTGGGGCCACCTTACAGGGTTGCCCAGGTGGGGCCACCTTACAGGGTTGCCCAGGTGGGGCCACCTTACAGGGTTGC
>NZ_JAJENU010000643.1:0-217 GCF_035615495.1 Lyngbya sp. CCY1209
TTTCCGCATCTCCGGCAGTGGCTGTAGCTTCCGTTTCCGCCTCGTTGGAAGATGCGATCGCACTGGCACTTCCGCTGCTAGAATCGGCGCCAGGAGTGAAGGTTTCCTCGCTGCTATTGCTGGTTTCTCCCTCTCCCGAAGTGGCGGTGGATTCGCTGCTGCTTCCCGCCCCCGTTTCGTCTGCGGAGGAAGTGGAGGAAGCCGAACTGCTGCTGCC
>NZ_JAJENU010000644.1:0-17688 GCF_035615495.1 Lyngbya sp. CCY1209
GATGGTTCTGTCATATTGGGTGAAACTTCGACTGACTCGACTGACTCGACGGACGATGCTACCACCGATGACTCCACCGATAATTCGGCAGATAATTCGGCAGATGATACGGACGATGATTCTATCGATGATTCGACGAATGATTCGACGAATGATTCGACGGATGATTCGACAGATGATTCGGCAGATGATACGGACGATGATTCCACCGATGATTCGGCAGACGATTCGGCAGATGACGCGAACGACTCGACGGACGATTCGGCAGACGATACGGACGACTCGGACGATGACTCGATGACTTCGAGTTTCACCCAACCCTCAATTCCCGTTTTTGATTCCCTCCCTGACGACTCGGCGGATGACTCGACTTCTGGGGACGGCGACACCTCTTCCGACGATTTGGAAACCGAAACCGAATTGGAATTGCCGATGGTGTTGGATATCTACGAGGTCGTCGATTCTATCAGTACGATCGCATTTCCGTTGATTTTTTCCAACAACATCACCGTTTCCGACTCCGAACCGGGTGAGGGAAACAACACCTTAGCCGGAACCCCGGAAGCTGACGAACTGTTCGCGTTGGCGGGTAATGATAATATCAATTTGGGCGCCGGGGACGACTGGTTCAACGGCAACCAAGGTAACGATATCATTGATGCCGGGGCGGGTAACGATACCGTATTCGGTGGCAAGGATGACGACCAAATCCTCGGCGGTGCAGACAATGACGAACTGTTCGGCAACCTCGGAAATGACACGATTTCCGGCGACGAGGGGGACGACTGGCTCAATGGTAACCAAGGAAACGACATTCTCGATGGCGCCGACGGCAATGATGAGGTTTACGGCGGCCAGGGGGACGACCAGGTGAAAGGTGGCGAGGGTGATGATATCATTTTCGCCAACCAGGGGTCTGACCTGATGGAGGGCAACGAGGGCAATGATGTCCTCTATGGCAACCAAGAGGCGGATACCATTTCCGGTAATGCTGGTAATGATACGGCCTACGGCGGTCAGGGAGATGACCTGATGGACGGTGGTGAGGGTGATGACGTACTCTTGGGTGACGGGGGTAATGACACCCTCGACGGCGGGGAAGGTAACGACCAACTCACTGGTGGCAATGGGGATGATATCCTCATCGGGGCAGAGGGTTCAGACCTGCTGACCGGGGGGAATGGGAGCGATCGCTTCGTCCTCGTCCCCGGTTACGGCCCGGATACCATCACCGATTTTATCAGCGGTGAGGATATTATTGTCCTCGACGGCGGCATCAGTTTCGAGCAACTTACCATCACTTCCGTCAACGGTCAAACTCAAATTGCTTTGGGTTCCGAGATTCTGGCGGAATTCGTGGGTATTGATGCTGGGGTGATTTCCTCGGATGACTTCAGTACGTCTGTGTTCTAAAGATGTGCTTAACAAACGGCGACTGGTCGTTTGGGTTGGGGTAAGTTCAATAGTGAGAAACCGGGTTTCTTCAGTAAGATTTTGCTCGAGATGCAAAAATGTCCTAGAAACCCGGTTTCTTTTTCATAACTATCAGTTTCAACGATTTGTTCTAATGTCGAGTGCAAATCTCACTTTCACGATTCCCCGGAGGCGATGGAACGCGATCGCATCAAAGCCGAATTGCTCGAATCGGTGGGAGTTCCCCTCATCTACACGCGATCGCTCTCCCATATAATTGTTGGCCGATTGAATGACTGGCAAAAAAAGGGAGTCAGAACCGCGATCGCGAACGAATTTTCACAATTAAAAATATCGGACAATATCAACATTCCGCGATATTTTTCTCTTTTTAACCGATCTGGGGAAGGAAGATTGGCGGTGGGTGCGATCGGGTGTCCTGTCGAAGCCGGGGGGACAGGGGAGGATAGATTTTCTCATAATTGTCGGGCGATCGTCGGTAAATTGGCGATCGTTTTTTTGCTCAATACCTTTTTTGGAAGTCGTTTTGAGATTTATGAAGTTATGTTGTGTTTTTAATAATTTTTCGCGTCAAGTGATTTGATGTCAAGTCCATCCCCAAAATGTTGACAATTTTCACGATGTCTGATATTATGTTTGATGATATATGCTTTCGTGAAAATGTAAACTTTTGTAAACAAGTTGCTCTTTGTCCTCACTTCAACCCGTCTTGAAAACGCGATCGCATAAAGTTTTCTAGCCATTCCTCTAAGTGGAAAGGAAACAACGTAAGTATTCCAAATCATTGCATTCAATGCAAAAGAATTGATGAAAAATGGAGCAGGGTGAATTAACTGTCTCCTTAACCAGTTTAGAATGGGAGCTTGATGATTATGCATTGGTCTGTTGTTGCACCGTTTATCAACGACGACTTTATCGCCAACGAACAGTGGTTAGATGATTGGGTTCCCGGAAGCAAATATGATTTTACTAAAATTCCGCGTCGGGATGCCTTCGGCAATCTAAATTGCTCATCAAGCACGTCACTGTCAGAATGGAAAGCATTCTGGAATCAAAGCGTAGAAGCCAAGAAAGCGACACTAGGAGGAATTATTACCGCCTTTCCTCAACTGGCAGTAACAACAGGCTTACAGCAACGTCTTTCTAGTCGGCCTATTCCTGTCATTGCTTGGTCTTTTAACGTCGGCCAGTGTTATCCCGGCCTCAAACAGCGAATGTCTCGCTTTGCTCTCCAGAAGATTGATAAATTTATCGTCCATTCACAACAGGAAAGGAAGGTGCTAAGTCAATGGTTGGGGCTTCCTCAAGAACGTTTTGAATTCGTCCCACTGAACCGTCCAAATATTTCTGTAACAGAAGAAGAAGAGACCCAAAAACCCTTTATCCTGGCAATGGGATCTGCCAACCGGGATTATCGCACACTCTTTCAAGCTGTAGAAAAGCTGAAAATACGAACCATCGTCGTGGCGGGTGAACACGCTTTATCCGACTTAAAAATCCCCCCTCAAGTTGAGGTTTACTCGCGTATAAAGATAGACGAATGTCATCGTTTAGCCCAGAAAGCAAGGTTGAACATTGTTCCTTTACATGACACGCCAGTAGCATCAGGACAAATCACAATTATCGATGCAATGCTGATGAAACGCGCTATGATTTCAACTAAGTGTGTCGGTTCAGAAGACTACGTTCAGCATGGCAAAACAGGGTGGTTCGTTCAACCGAATAACGTTGATGATTTGACCCATTCAATTGAAAAACTGTGGTCTGATTCGGCACTGCGTAGTCAATTGGCAAAAGCAGCCGGTCAATATGCGGAGCGACATTTTTCGGATGCGGTTGCCGGAGCACGCTTGAGTCAAATTATCGATAATGTTGTCGAGAAAAATAGTGTGTAGGAGCTGGAATTTTAATCATTTCAAATCCTGACAACCCATCCACTTTTCCGGCAAGGGCAACCCGATAAGGTTGCCCCCACAGAGAAACAGAGGAAAGGAGAAAAGAAGATGTAGCCCCCCCTCGATTGAGGAAAGGGCTGGGTCAAATTAGATGGAAAAGAAGCTACCTTCTGTCAAAGAATCCGCTTCCGCCGATGCGATCGCTTCCATCGCCGCCGTTGATGGTGTCGTTTCCACCTTCGGAATTGCCGGAAGAACGGCTGTTTTCGTCGCCCCGCAGGATGTCATAGCCGTCGCCGCCGTCGATATTGTCATCGCCCAGATTTCCGGCTACCAAATCGTCGCCTCCCCCGGCAAACAGGGTGTCATCTTCATCGGTTCCTTCGATGATGTCGTCGCCGGGAACGCCAAGACGCGGGTCGAGATCCAGGGGTTCATCTAACTCCAAAATAATGATCTTGTTGTTGTCGATATCCGGCCCGCGACCGACGGAGAAGGGATAGTTATTATCGTTGGCGACGAGGATGGTATTTTCATCCAGAACCAACACATCTTCGATGGTGACAAACGGGAAGGTAAATGTCGTTTCTCCGTCCCCATCGACATCGTTCGGATCATTGAACCACAGAGGCACAGAGGACACGGAGAGAGGATTTGTCCTAATCACCCCAGACTCAATAATTTTAATGGCTTTACCAATCCTCTCGCTGGTGTCGGCGATCGCCCCAATCATCTCCCTCGAAATAGGGGGATTCGACTTCGGGTTGATGCAGTTCGATTTCCAACGTTTCTTCCTCCTCTTCCGGCGGTCGGTTGAGGTTGAGGGGTTCCACGACGCGGGCGATCGCATCTTTGATGAATCCTCGCACGAATTCATCCCGGCGGTTGAGTTGAAATTGCCGCTGCACGACTTCTGTCATGCCGCCATCTCCCCAGTCCTGATCCTGTCGGAAATATTCGATAAAACTGCGGCCGGCAATGCGGGTTAAATAGGCGGCTGTAACCCCTTGGATCGCCTTGCCGATGACGAGGGTTCCGATGTGAAAATGTAGGGCGGTTGCGACTAATTGAATCGCTCCTTTTACGATGCCCAAACTCGCCAATGTTTTGCCCAGAGATAATGCCAAGTCTCGCCCGCGATCAATATTTAATTCGCAACCGTATATTTTGCCTATTTCCACTACCATTTGGGCATTGACTGCGGCTGTCGCCAGCAGATCCACGACGGGAAGGGGTGTCACGGCGATCGCACCCGCCCCGATCCATTGATAGCGATCGACCACTTTTTCCGCCTGACGGCGCCGCTGGGTGTCGATCAAATTGCGGGCTTCTTCTCCCAACCTTTGGGACTGTAAAAGGATGTTATCGGCAACCAATTCTTCCCCCTCCGCCCGCAAAATTGTCGCCATTTGATTGATCAGGGGCATGATGTCGGGGTCGGGTTTGAACGTATCGCCATTTTCCAACTGAATTGATTGGGGATTGGCGGCGATCGCGATCACGTCTTTGGAGGAAATAAACTCGCCAACTCGTTCCCGCAGTCGCAGCAAAATGGTATTTTTATCTTCTTCCGTGTAGAGGTCAGTTTTGTTGAAAATTAACAGCGATCGCTTGCCGATTTCCGCCAGGGTTCGCAGGGGAATAAACTCGGACTGCTGCAAGTCGTTATCCACTACGAACAGCAACAAATCCGCCTCGGTCGCCAGCGATCGCGCCATTTCCGCCCGTTCGGAACCGGCCTCCCCCGCCTCCAAAATTCCCGGCGTATCCGTAATTAAAATATCCCGTTCCAAAGCGATCAATTTTAACTGATAGGTTGCCCCGGCGGTTGTCGTCCCCATCGGTGCGTTTACCTCCCCCACCATGCGACCCAGCAACGCATTAATTAAAGATGTTTTACCCGCCGAACCCGTCCCGAATACGACGACTTGAATGTTTCCTTTTGACAGGTTCGCTTCAATTTCTTGCGATCGACTCAGCAACACCTGGCGGGCGACATCATCTTGAATTTGAGAAACCTGCTGCCGCAACCCCTGCAAAGAGGCTTCCGCAGCCTCGGATTTGTCGAGGGGAATGCGAAGCTGGGGGCGGCGTTTTTTGCGGGACGGGCCGCGAGGTTGCAGCAGCCGAAAATAGTAGATAAACGCATAAATCGCCAGTCCCAACAGCCCGATCAATATGACCACCAGCAAGTTTGCCAAAATGGGGTGGGCAGCCCAGGCGACCTGCGTGTAAAGCCAGGAGATGGATGTCACCAGCCAAATGGTCAAAACCAGGATGAGGCAGATGCCGAAAATGATAATCAACAGGCGGGATAGAGGCATGGGACGTTACCGTTTGCGATTGTTTCTATGGTAGCCCGTCATCGAAATTTCAGCCGACCAAACTTTTCAGACCTTTCACCAGACGCCCGATGCCTTCCGCCGCCGTGTCGGGCTGCAACGCCCCGTAAGCCACTCGCAAATAACAGCCGGTTTCCATTCCGAATGTGGTGCCGGGAATGGCGGCGACCCCGAATTCTCTGATCAGTTTTTCTGCAAGTTCCATCCCCCCAAATTTAGTCTCAATTTTGAGGAGAAAGTAAAAGGCACCGTCGGCGGGGGGAACGGTACAAAAATTCCCCAGTTTTTCCAATTCTTCGAGAAAGATTTCCCGAACTTTGGTGATGGTTTTAATGTGTTCTCGGCAATAGTCCGCCCCGACGTTTAACGCCCCCAATGCCACAGATTGGGAGATGACGGGGGGACAAATTAAAATGGTGTCCTGGACTTTTTCGACGGGGACGAGTAAATGCTGGGGAATTACCATGTATCCGATCCGCCAGGATGCGAAACCGTAGGCTTTGGACAAGCTAAATAATGAGATGGTGTGGGGTTCGCTGTCGGGGAGGGAGGCGGGGGAAATGTGTCTGACATTATTATAAGTGAAATATTCATAGGCTTCGTCACTGATGTGATAAAGGCTGCGATCGCGGCAGATTTGGTTGATTTCTTGCAGTGCTGTTTTGGGATAAACTGCCCCGGTGGGATTGTTGGGAGAAATGGTGACGATCGCCCGCGTTTTGTCGGTAATTGCGGCTTTGATGGCATCGATGCGAAGTTGATAGTTTTCGTCCGTTTCGACGACGATAGCCTTGCAGCCGGCTATTGCGATCGCCATTTCGTGGTTGAAATAATAGGGAGATTGGATGATAATTTCGTCGCCGGGGGAGGTGATGGCTAAAATGGCGTTCATGAACCCCATATTGCTGCCGGCGGTGACGACGATGGCGTTGCGATCGCCGATGATAATTTGATTGTCGGTGCGGAGTTTGCGGGCGATCGCTTCTTGCAATGGCGCGATGCCAACTACTGCTTTATATTTATGATTTTCGGCGGTTTGAAAAAATTTTGATATTTCCTCGACGGCGGCGGGTGGGGGACCGTAATAAACCACGCCCTGTCCGAGGGAGATTGTCCCCGGATGGCTGCGGATCAGCTTTCCAATAATCGGAATGATCGGGGATTGGACGGATTCCATTCTGGAAATATGAGGATTCATTTTAGATTAAAATTATGATTGTATTGTTGATCTGGATTGTATCATATCGGGAGATCCCCCCCAACCCCCCTTGAAAAAGGGGGGAGAAGAGGGGCGCTCGTTTGGAAGGAGATACAATCTCGCAAAAAGTCCCCCTTTTTAAGGGGGATTTAGGGGGAGCGGGCGACTCAAAGTCCCCCTTTTTAAGGGGGATTTAGGGGGATAGGGCGACTCAAAGTCCCCCTTTATTAAGAGGTATTGAATGCCTCAAAGTCCCCCTTTTTAAGGGGGATTTAGGGGGATCGAGTAACTCAAAGTCCCCCTTTTTAAGGGGGATTTAGGGGGATCGAGTAACTCAAAGTCCCCCTTTTCAAGGGGGATTTAGGGGGATCGAGTAACTCAAAGTCCCCCTTTTCAAGGGGGATTTAGGGGGATCGATAACGATTTTGGAAAATACCGTAGTAGCATAAAAAACAGAACCATTTATTCTATAACAGGCATGAAAACTCGCCGTCAATTGTTGCAAGGGTTGGGGTTGATGCTGTTGGGAACGGGACTTCCGGCGATCGCGACATCTTCTCCCGTTGTCAAACCGTCTCGGCTGCGGGTGGGGGATACGGTGGGGGTTGTCGCCCCGGCGGGGTGGATTACAAAGGAAGAGTTAAAATGGATCGCCTTTCAACTGAGTCAACAGGGACTTAAGATTAAAATGGCATCCCACCTTCTCGATCGCTACGGTTATTTAGCGGGAGTGGATCGCGATCGCGCGGCCGATATTAATGCCATGTTTTCTGATTCCGAAGTGCGGGCGATCGTGGCGGCTGCGGGGGGGTGGGGGAGCGCCCGAATTTTGCCTTTATTGGATTATAACACGATCCGCAATAATCCCAAAATTGTTATCGGTTACAGCGATATCACGGCGTTATTATTGGCCCTCTATTCTCAATGCGGTTTCGTGACGTTTCACGGACTTTTGGGAACCTCTCGCTGGAATGAGTTTTCCCTGAGATATTTGCAGAAAGTTCTGTTTGAGGGCGAAAAGGTTTTATTTGAAAATCCGTTTAATATTCGGGTTGAAACCATTACCGGCGGTCGCGCCAGGGGTCAAATTGTCGGCGGTAACTTGTCGGTTTTGGCGGGTTTGGCGGGGTCGAGTTATCTCCCAGATTGGTCGGGAAAAATTCTGTTTGTTGAGGATATTAACGAGGATATTTACCGGGTCGATCGCTTTTTGACTCAGTTGAAATTGGCTGGAATTTTGGAGCGGATATCGGGATTTATTTTCGGACAGTGTGGCCGCTGTACGGTGGATGATGAGAAACCGACGTTCAATTTGTGGGAGGTGTTAGTCGATCAAATTCAACCGTTGGGAATTCCGGCCTGGTACGGATCGGCGATCGGACACATTCGCAATCAATTCACGATCGCGATCGGGGTGGAAGTGGAAATTGACGGCGATCGGGGTACGATTCAGATGTTGGAATCGGCGGTTATTTGAAACGTTCAATTATTATAATGAAAACGGCAACTAACAATGATAATTTCCGTATCTGTGACTTTGTAGACAAAGCGGTGTTCATCCGTAATTCGTCTTGACCAGTAACCTCTTAATTCCATTGAGCATCAGCTTTTCCTCTTCTTGCCTATCTCCGACTCAATACAGTTTAACCTAATAATCGTCAATTGGAACTTGAAAATTTGCGATCGCATTTTATTTTCAATATTCTATCCCAAAAATCCCCGAATTGCATCGGCTCTAAATTCTTGAGTGGATGCGATCGCCTTCCTCAATTAGAAATTCAATACAGGTTAAGGTTGAATGTAACCCGTCCGAATCAAAAATCGTCGCAAATCCGCAAAAAATTCGTCCGCGTCCGCTCCTTGATAAACCGATCGCACCCGTCGCCATCCCGACTCCCCGCGATTCAAAGAATATTGATTCGCCAAATAAGCCGCCAGTCCGCCTCGGATGTTCCGATTGAGTCGTCGCAATTGTTCGACTTCGCTCCAGATGCGATCGAGGTGCGATTCCACAATTTCGGGATAATTTACCGTGACATTCCGCAATTCTCCGTAGCGATATTCCCAAATTTGAATCGGGAGTTGCAGTTGCGATCGCACGTCAAATACCTCGGCAAAACGCGGATCGTACCCCACAAACCTCGGCGATTCATCCTCCCCAATTTCTTGCAAATCGTAACCCCACTCACCCCAATTTTTGGGCAAGACTGCATACTCTTTTCCGAACGGCTTGTAATGATAAATCAGGGAGTAGTAATTCCCATTTTTAAAGTCCAAGATAACCTCCGGTTCCTTGTCGCCGTCCAAGTCCAGACTGCTGATATCTAAAATGCGACTTTTGGCAAAATCGACCGATATCAATTCTCCCGGAAGGGTTTCGGGGATGGGGGCATCTAAAACCACTTCTCCCCGCCGAATGACTTTGAAATTGAGCTGCGGAGTGGGGCTGGGATTGTAGGAAAGTTCGGCTTGCAACCCGTCAAATTCGGCGGTTTTTGTGGTCGCTTCTCTGGGTTCTTCTCGGGATTCTTCTCGGGAGACTTCGGGTTGCGGTTCCGGTTCAGCCGGGGGAGATTGGGGTACTTGTTCTGGGATTTGTGGTTCCCGTTCGGGCAGTTCTGAGGGTCGCAATTGAGATTTTTGCTGTCGATCTTCGGGGCGTTTTGTTTGGGGAGTTTGCAGATCGGAAACCGGAATTCTAGCGATGTATTGGGAGGGAACTAACGCGGTTTCGTCGAAGTCCACGATCGCCTGACAGATGAAGGATGCGACCTCTCCCCGAGTCGCCTGACGGTTGGGATTCAACACTCGAACATCTGGATAATTCACCACCAGCCAATTTTCCGTCGCCGCCGCGATCGCCTCGGTCGCATACTCGGGAATTTCTGCCCCATCCCTAAAGATATTTCCGAGTTGTTCGGGGGGTAATTGCTGCGGTTCGTAGCCCAAACCGGTGGCGATCGCGACGAGGGCTTGCACTCGCGGAATCTTGACTGTGGGGTTAAAAATACTGCCGATATAACCGGATAAAAACCCCTTTTTTGTCGCTTCCTGAATGGCGTCGTAGGCCCAATAATCGGTGGGAATATCGACAAAATTGGGCGATCGCCCGGTAGCCGGAACGGTTGGAAATGCCCGGTTGACGACCGCCGCAAATTCCGCCCGGGTGATGGGGGCTTCAGGGCGGAAAGTATTGTCGCCGTAGCCGCTGAGAATTTGACGGCGGGCCAATTCTCCAATGCAAGATCCCGCCCAATGGTCGCCGGTATCCACGAAACCAGCCTCCCCCGCAGGGAAGGCTTGGACGGGTTTTTGGGATGGATGGGTTACAAGAATTGCGATCGCAGCCACCAAGGCCAGCACGATCTGCCATCGATTTTTTGTCTTCATTTGTCGCGTCTCTCACACCACGGGACGATTCGCGATCGCCACCTTACCCATTTTCCCTCAAAATTTGTGGTTTCCGATCGAAATCTCAGCTTTCCGTCTTTTGCGGTATCCAACCCAGCAGCAAGTAGACGCAACCGAGATAAAATACGGCGGGAATCAAAATTCGCAGCCATTCCAGAGCGACCATTGTTGAGTACCTCCTTTTTCTGTTTGGGTTATCTTTCTACTTCATCCACCTCAAGAACTCCCCTTTCAGTGCAGCTAGGAATTATTTCTGTCCCGAGTCCGTTGACTCTAAGTCGCCATATCTTCGGGTAATTCTATATACTTTTATTATCGCACGGTTTCAGCCATTTGTGTTCTGATTTCATAAGGATTTTTGGCAACGGCGATCGGAACCCGGGAAACGGATGCGGGACTCCGGGCCGGCGACTCGGGCGATACGGGAAGTTCGACCCCCAGTTCCCAGCCGAACCGCTTAAAATGGAGGACATCACATCCCACATTGCAGTATAGATTAATACAATTATCGCGATCGCAAACTCGGAATGAACGGACCGACAATTTTTAACATTTTTCGCCCCTTTAAAACCCTGACTTTGGGCAGTTTATTGGCTTTTTTTGTCGCCCTTCCGGTGCGGGCGACCGATCGCATCTATGCCAAATACGGCCCTTTAGAAACATCGGTTTCTGTCGATTCCTTAAAAGTTTATGCCGACACCGGAAAAGTCAACTGGGAACTTTTTCCCTACTTTTTATTTTTGCAGCCCTACCATCAAAAAACGCTGAATGAGTTCCTACAAATGCGGTTCGGTGTCGGTTCTGTACAAGTCCGACAGTCTCTCAATTCCCCGATGGGAAAAATTTTTCTGCAAAGTTTGGGAGAAATCCTCCGCGTTCGGGACGGAAAAAATGGCTCGAATGCCCTGCGAGAAACCTTATTTGAAGTGACAGAAAATTATGGAGAATTTTCGGTTTTTGAGCTGTTGCAACAATTTCCCGGAGAGTTGCAACTGAACATCGCAGCGCTCCTGGAATTGGCGAATCGCATCGAGGGCGTTATTACCGAAACCGAAACCCTCAATAAAGCTTTGGAAAACATGACGATCGCGATCGCTTCAACCGAACCAACCGTCAATTACGACGACTTGCCCGATCCCAAACAACCGGGAAATTTATATGTTTCCAAACGGATTCTAACTGTATTCGATCGCGATCGCGATCGGGAAATTGAAGTGACGTTTTATTATCCTTCATTTCCCCTCGAAGACACCGTACCCGTCATCGTCATTTCTCCAGGTTTGGGTTCCACCGCTGTGGGATGGCGGCCCTTCGCAGAACATCTGAGCTCCCACGGGTTTGCGGTGGCGATCGTCCGCCATCCGGGGAGCGACTTCGCCCACCTGCAACGCTTTTTTGAAGGAGAGGAATCCGAAAGTTTCAAACTCGGTGAATTTGTCGATCGCCCCCGAGATATCAGCTTCGTTTTAGACGAACTGGAGCAACGCAATTTTTCCGAATTTAATGGGATTTTGGATGTAGAAAATGTCGGAATTTTGGGTCAATCTTTCGGAGCTTATACAGCCCTGACGTTGGCGGGTGCTCCCCTCAATTTCGACCGCCTCGAAACCAATTGTCGCCCCCCCATCGACTTGCTGAATCTGTCCTTATTATTGCAATGTCGGGCTCTAGAAGTTCCCCGCCGTTCCTATCAACTAAAAGACGATCGCATCGCCGCCGCTTTTGTCGTCGATCCGGTGAACGGCGCGATTTTCGGACCCGAGAGTTTAGAAAAAATTGCCATCCCAATTTTTTGGGCGTCCGGAAGTGCCGATCTGCTCACCCCCGTCGTCCTCGAACAGATCGATTCCGTCACCAGCCTCTCCTCGCCGGAGCGGTATTTTGCCCTCGTCCGGGGTGCGAATCACGTCGATTTCAACCCCGCCGCGATCGCCCAATTTCAAGCCCTAGACGAAGAATCCCTCGGCCAAATTGTCAGCAGTGACCCCGATGTGATTGCATCCTATATGTCGGCTTTTGGATTGGCATTTTTTCAAGTTAACCTGGCTCGAAACCCCGACTACCGCCCCTTTTTGCGGGCATCCTACGCCGGGACGATCGCCCGGGAACCTTACGGCCTCAGTTTCATTCCATTGTTAACGACGGAGCAGTTGGAACGGGCGATCGCCGAATTACAGAAATAGACTGTAAAATCAACGATTCGAGTCCAATCAATCACCATTTTAAATCGAGAACCCATGAAAAAATCCCATCGGAACCTTTCAAAGCAAATTTTAAATTTATTTTACGTCGGCTTATTTTTGAGCCTCGGATGTGGACTGCCTTTCGGGAAGCCGAAACCCGCGATCGGCGCCGATCGCATCGCCTTTTTTATACCCCCACTGACGGATATTTACGTCTCCATTGATGCCCTGGAAGTATTTGCAAAAGAAGGAAAAATCACCGGCGACTTCGCCCTCTATTCCCGTTTTTTGAGCGAAAGCGATCGCCAACGTCTCCGCGTCGCCCTACAAATTCACGCCCCCATCCCCGCCGATTTCGTCCGCCGCATGGTGACAATGCCCCTCGGAGAAGCCCTGATGATCCGCCTCGGACAAGTCATTCAAGCGGAAGAAAATAGCAACGGTTACGAAGCCATTAAAACGGCGGTCATTGCCGCATCGGAAGATCCAAAAGGCTTGAGTATTATCGGCATCATGCGAAAATTTCCCGCCGCCAATATTCGCGTCAATACGGATTTATTGATCGAGGTAGCCGAAGAATTTCCCAAGTTTCTCAAATATCGGGAAACGGCGGCGATCGCCATCGGAGAAGAAGCCGAACGGGAAGCCACCACCGAACCCGCGATCGACTTCTCCCAACTTCCAGACTTGCAAAAAATTGGCCCCTATTCCTACACAAAAACTGAGCTTAATTTTGCAATAGATCGCTTCCGCCAAACCGAAACGGGGCTGTCCGGTTCCTATCCCCTGGCGGTCGATTTTTATTTCCCAGAAAACCTCGGCGAACCCGCCCCCCTGATCGTCATCAGCCACGGTTTCGGCTCCTATCGGGGCAACAATAACCTCGCCGAACACCTCGCCAGCTACGGTTTTGTCGTGGCAGTTCCCGAGCATATCGGCAGCAATTTGAGCTACCGAGAAGCCTTTTTAAAAGGAAGTGTCAGCCTGCTTTTGAGTCCCATCGAATATGTCAGCCGCCCCGAAGATATCAGCTACTTACTCGACGAATTGCAACAGTTGATAGAAACCGCTCCGGAATGGAAACAACGCCTCGATTTGACGCGGGTTGGCGTGACCGGAAATTCCTTTGGCGGGACGACTTCCCTCTCCCTGGCGGGGGCACAAATTAACCTCCCGAGACTTCGGCAAGTTTGCGCCCCCGAAAACTTCTCTTTAAACGTTTCTTTGTTATTACAATGTCGGGGGCTTTATTTGCCCCCTTCTGATTATAATTTGCGGGACGATCGCATCGACGCCGCGATCGCCGCCCACCCCCTCACTAGCGCCCTATTCGGGCCAGAAGGTTTGAGCAATATCGAAGTTCCCATTTTGATGGTAGCGGGGGCAAACGATATTGTCACCCCCGTTATTGAAGAACAGGTACACCCCTTTATCTGGATGAATGCACCCAAAAAATATCTCTCCTATTTAGTTCCTGGAACTCACTTCAGCACCAGTATTCAAGAGGGAACCAAGGGGATTTCCGGCATCCCAAAATTTATTTTGGGCGATAATTTTGATTTGGGACGACCCTACTTTTTCGGGTTAAATGTGGCATTTTTCAAAGCATATTTGAGCGAAGATGACAGCTATTTGCCTTATTTAAGCGCCGCCTACGGCTTGAGAATGAGTCAACAAAAATTGAACGTTTATCAGATTGAATCCCTGACTCCCGAAGCATTAGAAACCGCCTATGGTAGTTCTCCCCCAATGGCAATTATCCCCGAAACAACAGTCGTCGCCGAACCGGAACGGGACAAAACGGTTTTGGAAGAAATCAAAAGAACCGGGGTTTTAAAAGTGGGAATCCGACGAGATGCCGTCCCCTTTGGATTTATCAATAACAAACAGCAATGGGTGGGTTACTGCGTGGACTGGGCTGCCAGTTTTGCCGATTGGCTGGAGCGGGAATTGCAGTCTTCTGTCCCCATCGAAGTTATCCAATTTCCTTCCAACGTGGACAACCGCTATCAGTCGGTTCGCAATCAAACCGTCCACCTCGAATGCGGACCGAATACTATCCGAGAAAATCTGTCGGGTGTGGTTTTTTCCAATCCCTTCTTTATTTCCGGAACACATTTTTTAGTGCAACAGGATAAAGCGTCGGAAATCGACCCGGATGGAACCCTCGCCGGGGTGGAAGTTGGCGTGGTGAAAAATACGACATCGGAGCAGTTCCTCAACACCGAATATCCGGAAGCGGATGAAGTTTATTTTCGCGGACAAACTGGAATCCAGGACGCGATCGCAGCTTTGTCTCAAAACCGAGTCGATACCGTAGCCGAAAATGGCATTCTCGCCCTCGGAGAAGTCGCCCGCCAGGGGTTGAATCTGGACAATTATACTTTGGTTCCCCTCGAACCCCTCACCTGCGATTTTTACGGCATCATTCTCCCCGCCGGCGATCGCGAATGGCAAAATACAGTCAACCGCTTTATCGACTCCCAACCGGGCGATCGGATTTGGGGAAAGTGGTTCGATCGCGCCTATTCTTACGTTTTGTTGAATTTGGATTATTGCGTCAATCGTTGATTTTAATTTAGGTCAATATGTGGTGAATGCTTTCGACAACCTGTTCGATAAAATTCACCGCATCATTGACCCTGATTTCATCAATCGGCCAGGGAATATAATCCGCATCAAATTGTTCAGCCGTTTTGTCGAACAAATATGTAATAGAACCGGGTAAATTTCTGAGTGTCCGAATTGAACCGCTCAACTCTTGGGCAATACCCAACGTGACTTCATACAACGATCGCATTTTCTGCTATTTTGTATCTCGGCTCAACTCTACCCCCGTCGATCGCTCACCAATGACCATCCACCCCACCGCCATCATCGAACCCGGTGCCCAATTGGGCGATAATATCAAAGTCGGACCCTACACCTACATCGAATCCGGGGTAACAGTGGGCGACAACTGCGCGATCGCTTCCCACGTCGCCATCCTCGCCGGCACCCGACTCGGCAACAACTGCAAAGTCCACGCCGGGACGGTTTTGGGCGACGTTCCCCAGGATCTCGCCTTCAAAGACGAACCCTCCAGCGTCAAAATCGGCGATAATTGTGTCATTCGCGAAGGGGTGACAGTCCACCGGGGCACCAAAGCCGGAACCGAAACCGTCGTCGGGGACGATTGCCTGTTGATGGCCTATTCCCATCTGGCCCACAACGTCAAAGTCGGCGATCGCGCCATCATCGCCAACGGCGCACTGGTAGCCGGATACGCGGAAATCGGCGATCGCGCCTTCATCAGCGGCAACTGCCTCGTCCACCAATTCACTCGCGTCGGGCGCCTGGCCATGATGTCCGGCGGGTGCGCCATCCAAAAAGACGTCCCCCCCTTCTGCATCACCCGCAGCCTCAGCACCAACACCGTCATGGGACTCAATGCGATCGGACTGCGGCGCGCCGGCTTCACCGAACAGCAGCGGCGGGAACTCCAAAACGCCCTCAAAATCCTCTATCGCTCCCAACTCAACGTTTCCCAAGCCCTGGAAAAACTCGAATCCGACTTCACCTCGGACTTGGTGCGGGAACTGTGCGAGTTCATCCGCACCTCCCAGCGGGGAATCTGCAAATTCATCTAATCTCAAATTTAGACTCCCCCCTTATTAAGGGGGGCCGGGGGGGATCAGCAATGAGACTCCCCCCTTATTAAGGCAGGCTAATGAAACTCCCCCCTTATTAAGGGGGGCCGGGGGGGATCGGCCATGAAACTCCCCCCTTATTAAGGCAGGCTAATGAAACTCCCCCCTTATTAAGGGGGGCCGGGGGGGATCAGCAATGAAACTCCCCCCTTATTAAGGGGGGCCGGGGGGGATCAGCAATGAAACTCCCCCCTTATTAAGGGGGGCTGGGGGGGATCAGCAATGAGCATCCCGAAACATCCGGCAATTGCGATACACTGAAAAGCACAGATTTTTCGAGTGTCCGACAGTTTCAATCCTAAAACCATGCAATCAGCAGTCACTCCCAACACCGAACAGACGATGGACGACTCCAAGCGGGGTTTACCCGTCACCATCATCACCGGCTTCCTGGGAAGCGGTAAAACCACCCTTCTCAACCACATTCTCAGCAACCAGCACGGCATAAAAACCGCCGTCCTGGTGAACGAATTCGGCGAAATCGGCATCGACAACGAATTGATCGTCACCACCGACGAAGATAATACGATGGTGGAATTGAGCAACGGCTGCGTCTGCTGCACCATCAACGAAGACTTGGTGAACGCCGTTTACAAGGTACTCGAACGCCCCGAACGGGTCGATTATTTGGTCGTCGAAACTACCGGACTCGCCGACCCCCTGCCGGTCGCCCTGACCTTCCTCGGCACCGAACTGCGAGATATGACCCGCCTGGATTCCATCGTCACGATGGTGGACTGCGCCAATTTTAGCCTGGATTTGTTCAACTCCCAAGCCGCCGAAAGTCAGATCGCCTACGGGGATATTATCGTCCTCAACAAAACGGATTTGGTGGACGAGGGAGATGTGGATTTACTCGAAGTCCGAATTCGGGATCTGAAAAAAGATGCCCGAATTCTCAGAACCACCCAATCCCAAGTGCCCCTGCCACTGGTTTTGAGCGTGGGTTTATTCGAGTCGGATAAGTATTTCGATCGCTCCGAAGAACATCACGACCACGACCACGACCACGAACATCATCACGACCACGAACATCATCACGACCACGACCACGAACATCACGACCATCACCACGACCACGACCACGACCACGACCATCATCACCACCATTCCAATCACCTCGAAAATGATGGGTTTACGTCAATTTCTTTCCAGAGCGATCGCCCCCTTTCATTGAGGAAGTTTCAGTATTTCTTGGACAACCAATTGTCCGCAAACGTCTTCCGGGCGAAGGGGATTCTCTGGTTCGACGAAAGTCCCAAACGCCACATTTTCCACCTCAGCGGCAAGCGTTTTTCCATCGATGATGATGAGTGGAAAGGCGAGAAGAAAACCCAACTGGTGTTGATCGGACAAGGTTTAGATCATGACACCCTAAGAAACCAACTTGACAATTGTTTGTGTACGCCTTCCGTCAGCCGCGGCAGTCGCGGGAAAGGATTCGGCGGCTGATTTGTACGATCCACCATTATCCCCCTTTATAAGGGGGACTTGGAAAACTCTTCTCCCCCCTTACCGAGGTGGGGAGATCCACCA
>NZ_JAJENU010000645.1:0-20141 GCF_035615495.1 Lyngbya sp. CCY1209
GTGGGTTACTGGCCCCCAAACCCCCAATTCTGGGGGCTTTGAGTGGTAGGGTGCGTTAATGAAATGTAACGCACCGCTAGCCCCCAAACCCCCAATTCTGGGGGCTTTGAGTGGTAGGGTGCGTTAATGAAATGTAACGCACCGCTCAATAGTTGTAGGTTGGGGGTCGCGAAACGAAACCCAACGGCTGGTAGCGGATGGGTTATTGGTGGGAAAACTGGACTACTATACTTTTGAATTTTGAATGGAATGGCTGGTGGGTTACGGCGCCGATGAAAAATTGTGGGTTTTTCCGAAAAATTACGGCGGCGCCTAACCCACCCTACACCTTTTTTTAAAGCAGTGTCTCCCGGTGGCGGATGGTGGTGACGGCGGCTTCCCAGGTGAAGGTGAAGGATTGGAAGGATTCGGGGGAAATGCGATCTTCGTCCAAATCGACGACGACTTTCCGGAAGATTTTGAACAGTTGTTCTCGGATGGAGTCCAATTCCTCCGTCGTGTCGCAGTCGTGGACGCGATCGATTAAATTGAGAATTTCTAAGTTGTAGAAATCGGCGTTATTTTTCTGTCGGCCTTTCAGCCACAGCCGAAACTGCCAAAGACTGGAAATTCCCAATACGCCGGCGGAGAGTAAAAAGCCCATCGGTTCGGCGTATTTTTCTAAGAAAGAGGGCTCGTCTTGGGTGTAAAATGATTTGGCGCCGGGGTGGAAGGGCAAGCCCAAATCTCGGACGTTGCCGGGGCGGACAATCATGGCGGCTTGGGGACTTTTTTCGAGCAAGTCGTTGCGGCGTTCAAATAGAATGCGGGTGATTTCGTGGATGGCGTAAGGGTTGATATTTTCCCGAGTTATCAGGAGCGATCGCACCCCGACGACGGGCAGATCTTCCGGGGGAATGGGGACGGAACCGTTGTAAGTTCCCGTGGGAATGAGGGCGGGTTCCAAGGCTGGTTTGAATAGCTGGAGTGCGGCCCCCTGTTCGATGGAAATTAGGTTCAAATCCGGGGTTTGTAGCAGTTTGCTGAGGGTCGAATTTCCCAGGGCGATAATGCGGAACATGGCATCGACTTCCCCCCGTTGCAGGGCGACATAGGCCCGTTCCGAAGGCATGGGAATTGCTTCTAAATCTGTTCCATCTAACCCGTAGTGGCGACTGAGATACCAAAACAGTTGATAGGAACCGCTCCCCTCCGGCATCAGTGCGATCCGCTTTCCTTCCAGATCTTTGACATTATTAATATCGGCTTCGGTTCGGGCGACCAAATGAAAGATTTCGGGAAATAGGAAGGAGACAACTCGAACGTCTGCCGGGAGGAGCGTATCACTTTGAATTAACGCCAGTTGGGCTTTATTTTCGGCGAGTAATTCGACATTTTGCCGCGATCCTTGCGTCTCCAAGACTTTGATCTGAATCCGGGGATTGTGTCGGGCGACGACTTCGGCTAACGCTTCTCCGAACTCGTAATATTCCCCCAATTCTCCCCCGGTGGCGAGGGTGAGGTTGTACACCCGATCGCGATCGCTCCACCACAGCAGGGCGAAAGTTGCGGCGACGATCGCGCTAATTAAAATAATCGGAAATGCCAGACGGTTTTGCATGGGGGGTTGAAAAATTGCGGGGTGCGATCGCACTTTTGGGGTTGACAAACTTAAATGATATGGGATAATTAAGGAGAGAGCGGTTCTCGATCTAATGAGAGGGGGATGATCCCCCTAAATCCCCCTTACAAAGGGGGACTTTGAGAGGGAAATGATCCCTTACAAAGGGGGACTTTGAGAGGGGGGCGATCCCCCTAAATCCCCCTTAAAAAGGGGGACTTTGAGAGGGGAATGATCCCTTGCAAAGGGGGACTTGAAGTTAACTTGCTGTAAGTTTTTCAGTGGCCACACCCTTGAATTCCGGTTGGACTTACCGCGATCGCGTCGATCGCAAAAGTGCGGGATTGACCGTCCTGGACTACTACGCGGGACGATACCGCCACTCGACCGAAATGGAGTGGCGCGATCGCCTCGACGCCGGACAAATTTGGCTCGACGGCAAACCCGCGATCGCCGAAATGCGGCTGCAACCGGGACAGGAATTAGTGTATCACCGCCCGCCCTGGAAGGAACCGGACGTTCCCCTATTTTTTCAGGTCTTATACGAAGATGCGGATCTGTTGGTGGTCGCCAAACCTTCCGGGCTCCCCGTCATGCCGGGGGGCGGCTTCCTCGAACATACGTTATTGGGGCAACTGCAACGGCGATACCCCGAAGAAACGCCCGTTCCCATCCACCGTTTGGGGCGGGGGACGTCGGGATTGGTGCTGCTGGCGCGATCGCAAACGGCCCGATCGCACCTCACCCGGCAAATGCGCGATCGGCAGATCGGCAAAGTCTACTTGGCCCTCGCCAGCGGATGCCCGGACCGGGACGAATTCGGCATCGATCGCGCGATCGGCAAGATCCCCCACCCGGTTTTGGGCTATATTTACGGTGCGGCGGCGGATGGATTGTTCGCCAGAAGCGATTGCCGGGTATTGAAACGGTGCGGCGATCGGGCAATTATAGAAGTCACCATCCTCACGGGTAGACCCCACCAGATTCGGATTCACCTCGCCGCCGCCGGATTTCCCCTCGTCGGCGATCCGCTTTATGAGATTGGCGGCAAACCGCGATCGCCCGAAGGCGACACCGTTCCCGTCCCCGGAGATTGCGGCTACTGGCTGCACGCTTATTCCCTCTCCTTTCGACATCCGAAAACGGGTGCGACCTTACGCATCACCGCACCTCCGCCGCCGGAACTTCGAGTTTGATCGTCGTGTTTCACAGGCAGGATGCCTGTGCTACGAATTAAGCGGGTAAAGTCAGAATATCGACGCCCTGATCGGTGACGGCGATCGTGTGTTCAAACTGGGCGGATAATTTGCCATCCTTGGTGATCGCCGTCCAGCCATCCTCCAAAACCTGGGCTTCCCAGGTGCCCTCGTTGATCATCGGTTCGATGGTAAAAACCATCCCAGACCGCAATTTTTTCCCCTTGCCGCGGGTGCCGTAGTGGGGAATTTGGGGGGCGGTGTGGAAGACGGTGTTGACGCCGTGGCCGACAAAATCCCGCACCACCGAAAAGCCTTCGCCCTCGGCATATTCTTGAATCGCGGCGCCGATGTCGCCGATGCGGCTTCCCGGCTTCACTGTTGCGATCGCCCGCCGCAGGCACTCTTCCGTCACTTCCACCAACTTTTTCGCTGTGGGGGAGGGGGTGCCGACGAAAAAGGTTCGGGAGGTGTCGCCGTGGTAGCCCTCCACGATGGGGGTGACGTCGATATTGATGATATCTCCATCTTTGAGGATCTGTTTGGCGTTGGGGATGCCGTGGCAGATCACCTCGTTGACGCTGGTGCAGATGGATTTGGGGAAACCGTTGTAGTTGAGGGGGGCGCTGCGGGCGCCGTGGGCTTGGGTCCAGCGTTCGGCTTCGTCGTTGAGTTCCAGGGTGCTGACCCCCGGTTTTACCATCGGTTCGAGGTGGTCCAGGAGGGCGGCGGCCAAACGTCCGGCTTGGCGCATTTTTTCGATTTCCCGGCTCGATAGCAATACGATTGTTTCGGTTCCCATGTTGATAACTGGCTGATGTATCTCCCAAATTCTCGGGTTGACCCCCTATCTACCGTACCACAGTTGGCTGGTGTGGGGTGTGGGGGCGGAGGGAGCGGAGGGAGCGGAGGAAGCGGAGGAAGCGAAGAAACGGGTGGAACATCCAGATCGCTTGGGAATTGATTCTCAAGGGCGCAAGCCAGGGGCCCCGACAAGCGAAAATCATCTTTAGATGATTGGGGAGTTTGTACGGATCTGATATTAAATTGCCTCCTCTGCCTCCTCCGCTTCCTCTGCCTCCCCTGCCCCTACGGATTGATTGATGGGCGGGTGGCGGCGATCGCTAACAGTGCCCAACCTACGATTAATATCACGCCTCCGAAGGGTGTCACCAGTCCCAGCCATCCGGCGGCGGTGGTGCTCAAACCGTAGAGACTGCCGGAAAAGAGGATGACGCCCGCCACGAACGCCCATCCCGCCGCAACTAATAGGGGTTGGGGAGATGGCGATCGCGCCAAAAGTACCCCCACAGCCAACAATGCCAAAGCGTGATACATTTCGTAGCGGGTTCCGGTTTGGAAGACTTCCAAGGCGCGATCGCTCAATTGTCCCCGCAGAGAGTGGGAACCGAAAGCCCCGGCGATTACCGAAAATCCGCCTAAAATTGATGCTAAAGTTAGAAAAATTCGACTCATTGAATTAGGGTGAATGGTGTCGGTATTTTCAATTGTAGGGGCGAAGGGCATTCGCCCTCCCCCCTGTCCCAATCAAAATCCATATCAAACTATTTTTTTAATCGGAAATCGATTGTTAATCCTCTTGAGAGGATTTGTGCTGTTAGCTTGGGAATTGATTCCCAAGCGGTTCTCCAAGCAGATTCGATCTCATCTCAAAAATTAAATTGATAGTAGGTTTCGCCATCGACCAACTGTTGGGAAGTGGCGTTGTATTTCCGGGCGGCGCGATCGAGGAATGCTTTCGCTTCCTGGGGGGATAAATTCGCCGATCGCGCCAGATCTTTGACGGCCACCAGGCCTTTCTTGTCCCGCACCAGATGCAGGAAAATCGAGCGGATGTACCGTTGGCGGCGGTAGAGTTCCCGGCGGCGATCGCGATACCAGTCCCAAGCCAGCCAGCCTCCGACGCCGATGGCGGGAATGCCCAGAATCAAGCCGCCCACCGCCGTCGCCATGCGGGAATCGGAGGAAGCGGCGGGGTTGGTGAATTCGGTGGCGATCGCCAACAAAAACACCGACCCCAGGGGAATTAAGAATCCGGCGGCTATCAGTTTAAACATCTGAACTCTTCCTCCCCTGAAGCCCCCTTGCATCCCCCAACTTTGGGGGACTTGAAACTCCGGTTCCCCCCTATCTCCCCCCTTACAAAGGGGGGTTGGGGGGGATGGGGGCTAGGGGGGCGCGATGAACAATTTAACGCACGGCTTCGATCAGCCGAGAGTAATAAAATCGCGTGCTGGTCATGGATTGTCGGCCGACGGTGAAGCCGTTATCCGATAGAATTTTAACAATATCCGCCTCCTTGTGCTGGTAGGCGCGGGTGGTTTTGCTCGGCCCGGGGAAAAATTCGCCCACTTTTTTGAGCACACTCAGGGCCAAGGTTTTGGGGGCGAAGCTGAGGATGATCCGGCTTTCCGCCAGGGAACAGAGGTGGGAAATCATGTCTCCCATCTCCTCGTCGGGATAGTGAATCAGCACGTCCAGACAGATGACGGTGTGATAGCGGCCCGTCAACCGTTCCAGATCTTGGGTCATAAATGTGATATTGTTGGCGCGATAGCCCAACTGCTGTCTGGCCCGCTGGGCTGCTTCGCCGACCATCTTTTCCGAAATGTCGCTGCCGGAAACGATCGCCCCCGCTTCTCCGAGGGGGATGCTGAGGCTACCCACGCCGCACCCCGCATCGCATATCGACAAACCCGACAGGTTGCCGTCAGCCCGCAGCCACTCCAGGACGCGATCGACCGTCTGCTGGTGTCCCTGCCGGATGTCCCGCTGCACCCGGTTGACGTCGCCATCGCCGTAAATTCGCTGCCAGCGATCGAAGCCAGTGGAATTGAAATACTCCCGAACAACGGTTTTGTCGTCTGCCACGCTCATCAATTTGCCTGCTGTGAAATGGTGTCCGATCCTTGAAGATACCATTGTTCGGGGGAGAGTTATAGCGCTCGGCGCCGGGTGTAGGGTGTAGGGTGTAGGGTGTAGGGGTAGTTTTTCCCTCTGCCTCCTGGAGTCCCGACTCCCGCGCACCGCAGGCGCCTCATAAACCCGGAAACCCCACCCAACCCTCCCCTTATTAAGGAGAGGGTTCAGAGTTGGAGTGGGACGCACCCGATCAATTACCGGAAGTTTCTTAGGGTATCCATCATCAGTTGATATCCGGCATCGTTGCCCTGCTGTCGATAGAGGTTGGCGGCGGTTTGCCAATCGGAACGGGCTTTTTGCTTGTCTCCTAACATATAACGAGCTGTACCCCGGCCGTGGTAAGCCTCAGCAGAATCGGAGTCAATTTGAAGGGCTCGGTTGAAGTCGGCGATCGCTCCTTCATAGTCTCCTTGGTCATGGTGAACATTACCCCGACCGACATAAGCCTCAGCATAATTATTGTCAATTTGGAGGGCTTGGTTGAAGTCGGCTATCGCTCCTTCATAGTCTTTTTGGTCAACGCGAGTCGCACCTCGATTGTGGTAAGCATCAGCAGAATTGGGGTCAATTTGAAGGGCTCGGTTGAAGTCGGCGATCGCTCCTTCATAGTCTCCTTGGTTCCGGTGAACATTACCCCGACCGACATAAGCATAAGCATAATTATTGTCAATTTGAAGGGCTCGGTTGTAGTCGGCGATCGCTCCTTGAAGGTCTCCTTGCTGACGGCGAGCTAAACCCCGACCGACATAAGCATCAGCATAATTATTGTCAATTTGAAGGGCTCGGTTGTAGTCGGCGATCGCTCCTTCATAGTCTTTTTGGTCAAAGCGAGCCACACCCCGGAAAATATAAGCATCCCGATTATTTCCATCCAAACGCAGACTTTGGGTGAAATCATTAATCGCCGCCCGGAAATTGCCCCGGCCATAGTTCGCCGCTCCCCTGGCGTAGTAGTCCGAGGCGGTGCTGGGGTTGTCCAGGTTCGCCACTCGCCCCCTCGAACCCGCATCCACCGCCAAACGCACGTCCCCCTGGCGGATGCGGGGTTGCAGGGCCACAAAGGTATTGATGGGAATCGCGGAGTTAATCCCGGCAGCCACATTGGCTATCCCAGTCCGTGTTTGACCATCATTACCATAAACCGTAGCCCAGTCTCGGACACCCTCTCCGTGAATGCCAATCAACCGTCCTTCACTGTCGAACACCGGACCGCCACTCATTCCCCCCCAAGTCAAAGCACTGTAGTTGATGGCATATCCGCCCGATCGGTTTTGGGGGCGACTGGTGACAAAACCTTGGGTAAATTCCGGCTCCCGCTCGGAACCCCGACGCCCGAGCAAACTCGGAAAACCGTAAACATAAACCTCGCTACCCGGAATAATCTGCTGAGAATCCCCCAACGTCGCCACCGGATAACTGTCCGAACTGCGGAAGCGGACAATCGCCAAATCCGGTTCGTTGCGATTTCCTTGGAACGCTTGGACGAAAGAAGCGGTGTAGGTTCTGCCCCGATGGGTGATAATCTGATAGGTGCCGTTGGTGTTGCAGTTGCTCACAAACGTTCCCCTCTGACAGACGACGTGGTGATTGGTGACGACGGTGTAAGTGTCCCCAGATTGGGAGACAATCACCCCCGTTCCCCCACCATTATTCTGGCTGTTAATTTGTACGGTAATCGGAACGGCTATTTGATAGATTTCCTCTCCGGTTTTGGCGAGGGCCTCTCCCACCTGTGTCAGACACACCGCAGCAACCGCAGCCGTCCCCATCAAAGTCTGTCGGAATGAGTCGAACCCTGGGCTATATTTCATGGCTGGCTATCCTGGGACAATTCAATACAGCGATTCCCAGTCAGTGACGCAGGGAAAATCAGAGCCAATGGACTCACAGTCTCAACTGGGCGAGCTGCACCGATAACTACTGTTAATCCTATCCCTTTTCCCGATTTCACGCAATCCCATCAATTCAGGGCGACCCACCAATTCCCACTCCCAAAACCGTTGCATTTCAACCCTTCCCCGCCCCCACCCCCACCGGGCATCAGATTTTTCTTAACATTTTTACACTTTTCGTAACATCTCCGGCAACGCCGAACACCGGACGCCCGCGATCGCCGTTTGATCGGATTCGAGGAGTCTTAGAAACCGGGTTTCTATCAATATCTCCCCATGAAAACCAAAATCTCAATTTTAGACCCGCCTTTTAAGTCCCCCTTATTAAGGGGGATTTAGGGGGATCGAAACGTATCGCAGCAGATCGAAAACTGCTATATTATTGAAAATTATAAAAAAAACGGGGTTGAAACCCTTTGCCCGTTTCAACCCCTCAACCGTGCTTAGAACTCGGATGTTTTGCGGTCTTCGAGTTCCGGTTCCAGCGGCGCCAACAGCCAGAGAATCGCGTAGAGGATAATTCCCGGCGCGGCAGAGAACCCCAGGATGATAAACGTGAGTCTCACCAGCAGGGGATCGACGTTGAAATATTCCGCCACGCCTCCGGCGACTCCGGCGATTTGAGAATGGGTGCGGCTGCGATACAGTCTTTTCATGATTGCGCCTCCAATGGTCGCGATCGCTTGTCTGTGGGTAACTTCAACTTCTCCCCCCACCATTCCAGATATCGCGGCGTCCGTTTGGGTGTGGAAAACCGCCCAAAACCCCCCGTTGTTGGGATGGGAGCCCCGGTGCCCAAACGCTACAACAAACTTTTATCGGACTTGTCCGGTTTCCCTTCGTCCGCACCCATCAGGCTGGCGATCAGTTGGGTGTCCGAGTGGGTTTCCAGTACCAATTTTTTCAACATGACCGTCAGCGGGAGGGCCAAAAATGCGCCGATGGGACCCAACAGCAGCGTCCACAAAATCACCGATAAAAAGGTGACGAAGGTGGACAGATCCAAACCCTGACCCAAATAGCGGGGGCCGATCGCCATGTCGAAAAAGTTGTTGATGAGGGCGTAACCGACAAACACGATAACGGCTTTAATTAAACCGAATTGTAACAGCGCCATCAGGGTGGGGGGAATCACGGAGATGATGTAGCCGATGCTGGGGATAAAGTTGAACAGGAAAGATAGGATGCCCCAGAGGATGGCAAAATCGACCCCCACAATCCAGAGTAAAATAATTTGACCGATCGCGGTCATCGCCCCCAGCCAACCTTTGATCAACAGGTACAGACTGATACTTTTGGCGGAATTGTTGAGGCGATCGAGCATCGGATTGTCGGCAACCAAAGCGCGATTCAACTTTTTGGAAAAGCTGGAGGTTCCCGCCAGCATATAGATGAAAATAAATAGGGTCAGACCGACACTCGACAAGGTTCCCAGCAGTCCTTGAATGAAGGCGATCGTCAGTTGAATCAGTTTGCCGGGATCGAATAAATCCAATTGTTGCAGATCGGCTTGACTGACCCCGATTGAATTGAGAAACTGTTTGACTCCGGAGAGTTGAGCGGCTATCATCGACTGATATTTCGGCAGTGCCAGGGTGAGTTGGGTGATGGAAAGTCCCAAAAAGGCGATCAGCAGCAGGCCGACTGCGACCACCCCCAAGACCACAATGACTCTGGCCAACCATTCCGGGAGTCCGCGCCGACTCAGCCAGACGACGATCGGACTGCAAACTAATACGATAAATAAGGCGAGGAGAATTTGAGAGGTCAAGCCGGCGGTGGCTTTGATTCCCGCAATAATGATGCATAAACTCGCCAAGCTGACGAGAAGGCGGGTAATTGACCGATTTTCCATGATGTACGGGTCGAATTGACAAACACCCTCTATTTAATCTTGAAGGGGGACATCAGAACAGTTATAGCGCTGGGGTGTGGGGTGTGCGGGCGTGGGGTGTGGGGAAAACAAGGAGATGGAGTCCCTTGTTTCATCCGGGTTTGGAGGTTTGTCACCCGTAAACACGCGATCGCAATAAAATCCCCGGTTCGTGGTACTATCGCGGAGACTCGAACCTATCAATTTGATATGGGCTGGTATCGAAATCATCTGAATCGGGCAATCCCCTTGTTTGGCGTCGCTTTGGCGGGGTTGTTGCTTGTGCTATCGTTAATGGCGACACCCGTTTTCGCGCAGTCCGGGTGCGATCGCGCCTATCCCCAGACGATTTCGGGGCGAGAAATCTGCATCCCCCCGCCACCGCCGGATCTCGACTGTCCCGACTTGCCAAGATTGGGAATCCGGGAACCCATTGCCGTGAGTCCCCCCGACCCGCACCGCTTCGATCGCGATCGGGACGGCATCGGCTGCGAAACCTTGCGATAAGAATGGGTAATATAGCGGTTTTCGATCCAATTCAATACGGATGATCCCCCTAAATCCCCCTTGAACTCCCCCCTTACAAAGGGGGGGTAGGGGGGGATGGGGACTTTGAATGGACACATTATCCCCTTCACAAGGGGAACTTTGAATCGGCAAGTGTACCTCACTGGCTTAAAAATTGCTGTGTTTGCCTGTTTGCCTCCATATGACAACCCCCCACCCGTCACAGCTTGGCAATCCGGGGAAAGCCACCCCAGTCTCGGTTTGGGGGTTCGCCTCTGTGATGCTGAGGAAAGTTGCACTTCCGGATCTCTGCCGGTGTCGCAGTATGAATAAGGTTGACTTAATCGATTCAACCGTTTCTGAAGTTTAAGTCAATCCGGTCTCCATCCATGCAAATCCAATCCAGTTTTTCACCCACGACGCCGCCGCTGCTGAACAACCGCTATCAAATCGTCGATGCGATCGCCTCCGGGGGGTTCGGCGAAACCTTTTTGGGCGAAGATACCCAAATGCCCTCCCAACGCCGCTGTGCGATTAAACGCCTGAAACCGAAAGCCGAACAGGCGCGAGTTTATCCGATCATTCAAGACCGTTTTCGCCGGGAAGCGATCGCCCTGGAAAAATTGGGCGAAACGAGCGATCGCATCCCCCGCCTCTACGCCTATTTTGAAGAGGACGGACGGTTTTATTTAGTCCAAGAATGGATCGAAGGGGAAATCCTCACCCACCGAGTCCTCAGACAGGGATCGCTTTCGGAATCCGAAGTTCGGGACATCCTCCTCGATCTCCTCCCCGTGTTGGATACCATCCACGGCAACGGCTTAATTCATCGGGATATCAAACCCGATAATATCATCCTCCGTCACCCCGACAGCAAACCCGTTTTGATCGATTTCGGGGCGGTGAAAGAAACGATGGGAACGGTGTTAAATTCCCGGGGAAATCCCACCCCTTCTCTGGCGATCGGGACGCCGGGATTCATGCCCTCCGAACAGGCGGCGGGACACCCATTTTTCGCCAGTGACATCTTCAGTGTGGGGGTGACGGCGATCTATTTGCTGACGGGAAAAACGCCCCAGGAATTGCCCCTCAATGGCAATACGGCCGAACTTCAGTGGCGGGAATTGGTGCCGGAAATTGACCCGAAATTTGCCGCTATTTTAGATCGCGCGATCCGCTTCCACCCCGGCGATCGCTTCTCCTGTGCCCGGGAAATGCTCGACGCCCTGAAACAATTATCCCACCCCATCGCCCCCACCGAGCGATCGGGTCCCCTTTCGACGCTTATTTTTCCCAAACGAACCGCCCCCCGCCGGTGTCGCAAACCCCGAAAAGATTGGCACAAAGCGGCCGTCGCGGGGATCGTTTTGGGTGCGATCGTCGGCTTGGGATTGACGCTATTTTCCAAGTCCCCGTCAAAGTCGGCAACCCCCGAACCGACACCGCCGACATCTTCCCTCCCCCTGACATTTTATTTCATTGCCGATTCCGCTTTCCACAACCCGAACCAAGCGGAACAAAAGCGCGAGTCCCTGAAAGAAGACGGCTATTCTCGGGCGGGTTTTTTCTGGTCCCCCAACTACTCGAATTTATCTCAATATCAGTCTTATAAAGTTTACGGCGACTGGTTTGAAACCTCGGAAGACTGTCAGGCGGCACTGGCAGAATATCGCCAATACAACCCCAATTCCTATTGCGGATTCGCGACGAAATAATGGTTGGGGTGTGCTCGGTGGGGTGTGGGGTGTGCTCGGTGGGGTGTGGGGGTTTAGAAACCGGGTTTCTATCCGAGCACCGCTTGGGAATCAATTCCCAAGCTAATAGCAAAAATCCTCTGAAGAGGATTGGAAAGATTGCGGGTTCTAGAAACCGGGTTTCTATCTGAGATGTTGGTGAGAAATCGAAATGGTTCTAGAAACCCGGTTTCTTCGCACTTTTCATTTTTCATTTTCCCCCACTCGGTGATCGAACCGGATTTGATATGATTCTCCCGACTTCCCCCTATTGCCTATTGCCTGTTGCCTGTTGCCTTCCCTATTCCCTATTCCCTATTCCCTATTCCCTATTCCCTCCAAAGCCACTCCCGCCAAATCCGCCACCACTGCCTCCAAGCCGAAAACCACCCGAGAAAGCCGATCGCAATCCACTTTGTCGGGGGTATCTTCTTCGGTGTGGTAGTAGGGATAGCGAAAGGGGGCGGTATCCGTGACCATGATCGCCGGGTAGCCCTCCTGCCAGAAGGACCAGTGGTCGGACCACCCCGCCCCGGGGACGGCGTCGGGCAAAATCGCCCCTTCCGAGGGAAATTGGACGGACTGGCGGAACCGCTTCACGGCCCGCCGCACCAACCCGCCGGAGGGCAAGTTGCCGATGAAACCGATAAAATTGCCGGTGATGGGATAGACCTGGTTGAGGAGTCCGAGGGGGTAGGTTTGGCTGCCGGGGGAGTCGGAGTAGTAGCCCATCGTCTCCAAACTCAGCATGGCGACGATCTTCTCATTTTCCTGCCGCGATCGCTTGGCGTAAACCCAACTTCCCATTTCGGGAGTCCAGGCGAAGGGGGGTTCTTCGTTGACAAATTCCACGAATCGCAGGGTCCGTTTGGGGGCGGTTCCCGCGAACCGATCCGCTAAAGCCAGCACCGCCGCCGCCCCGCTGCCGTTGTCGTTCGCCCCGGGGGAGCCCGTCACCGAGTCGTAGTGGGCGCCGATGACCACGATTTCTTCGGGTTTCTCGGTTCCGGGGATTTCGACATCCAAATTGGTGAAAATGCGATCGCCGATCGGGTATTCTTGACGGCGGACGGCATATCCGGCTTCAGCAAAACGGCCTTCGAGGTAGGCTTCGGTTTGCAGGAGATTTTCGTAGTAGACATGGTTGTGTTCGCCCAGGCCGGCGATCGCTTCGATATCTTGTTTGAGGCGATCGCGGTACTGTTCTTGCGGCGGGGTGAGGGGCGGAAGTTCCCCCCGGTAGCTGCGTCCCGGCATCAGTGCCATTATTCCTCCTACCCCCAGTAGCAGGGCGATCGTCAGACCGAAGGCCACGGCGGCTCGAATTAAGCCTGCTTTAGTATACCAGCGCATGAGAGTGTTTAACCCTTTTGCCCAAAGGAATTATAATCAGAGCTGACCTTGATTTTGGCACGAAACTGACATTTACGGAGTCCGGTCTTGATGTTTTCGATTCAAATTGCCCTGCGGACAATTTTAACTCGATTGTCCCGCGTTTTAATTGCGATCGCCATCGAATCTTGGTTTTTGCGGCGTTATCTCAAGGTCACTCCCCGCCAGAGCGTGGAATATGCGACGGCGATCAACTTGCTGGCAGAAATCCTGGGAATCGTCAGTTTTTTATGGGTCTATTCCCGGCTGCCGGA
This sequence comes from Lyngbya sp. CCY1209, assembly GCF_035615495.1. Classification (GTDB taxonomy): domain Bacteria; phylum Cyanobacteriota; class Cyanobacteriia; order Cyanobacteriales; family Microcoleaceae; genus Limnospira. The sequence continues at coordinate 13,391 of NZ_JAJENU010000645.1, forward strand.
AGCGGTCGAAGATGATTGGATTGTTTATATAATGGTCGGAGAAGTCCCCCGCTTCTCCATGACTTTGTTGGCGATCACGATCATTTATTTTATCGCCTACCTGCTCGTTAAATTTAACGGGCTGATATTTTACAGATATTTGTCGGAAATTCCGGCCCAACCCGACCAACCTGCCGAACAAAAATCGGGTTTTTTCGCGATCAGTTCGGAGATGCAAAATTCCCTGCGGGCGATCGTGAGAGGGCATACGGCGAGTTATGTTTTTATTTTAATTTTGACGTTACTGTTGGCAAGGGAGGTTTGAACCGATGGACAATCCGCTGAACCATCCGGCTGTTAAAAATGTCACATCTTTCGTGAATACGATTCGGCCGCCGAGACTTTATCACTGGAGAAGTGCGATCTTTTTCGGTTTGCTGGCGTGGCTGCTCTCGCTGCTGATCGTCGATAATAATCCCGATCGCGGCAATGCTTTGGCAGCGTTCAGTTGGATCGTCTTGACGGTGGCGATCGCATGGCGGACGACTCAGCCGCCATTCGTGATTCGGGGCGTACCCCTGAGTCCCTGGATTGCCGGAACGTTAATCACCATCCTGATCTATCAAGAAACGGCCGATGAAATGCCGGAATTTGCCATCACAGTTTGGCCGATCATTTGCGGTTGTTTGATTTTTTTCATCGAGTTAATTCAAGTGCGATTTAAAGTGAGTCAGGAGCGGCCTTGGGTGCGCGGCCCGTTCCTACTGCTGATCCTTGCCCACGTGGTTTTGAGTTGCTGGATCGCGCTCTATTTTTTTGTGGATGAGTGGGTGGAAGAATATCCGAATCTGTTCCGACAGCAAATCCTGATCGACCGGGCGCAGGTCGGGCCGTTCGAGGGCCTCAAATCGTGATACAATCTGCTTATATTTTCACTCAAAAAAACAGTTCTACCGGATTTTATTGATTTGAACTGACCGGCAAAATTAGACCTATTTGGGGAGGGGGAAATGTTTTTAGGACGGACGCTGGCGATCGCCAAGAATGTGTTTTGGGAAGTGATGCGCGATCGCATCCTCTATATGATCATCGTTTTCGCCCTGGTGATGGTCGGTGCGGTGCAACTGCTGCCGGAAGTTTCCGCCAGTTTTGAAGATAAAATTACCCTGGACGTGGGGATCGCCGCCATCGCCGTTTTGAGTCTGGCGATCGCCATTTTTGTCAGCACGAGTTTGGTCAACCAAGAAATTGACAAACGCACCGTTTACCTGCTGCTTTCCAAACCCGTCAGCCGCCCCGAATTGGTGATCGGAAAGCATTTCGGCCTGTTCGCCGTGCTGGCGGTGCTGCTGCTGGCGATGACGGCGTTGTACATGGGAATTTTGAGCCTGAATCAAATTCCCTATCCGGCCGGAAGTCTCGCGGTTTCGATGCTGTTTCTGTGGTTGAAATTGGGCCTGGTGGCGGCGGTGGGAATTTTGCTGGGGGTGTTCACCAGTTCCCTCCTCGCCACCCTGCTGACATTCGGGGTTTATGTGATGGGGAGTTTGAGCCGAGATCTGCTGGAATTGGGCCAATTCGGCGACAATCCCGCCATCGAGTGGCTGATGACGGCGATCTATGTCATCTTACCCGATCTCGCCCGCCTCGACCTCAAAAATGATGCCGTTTACGGACAACTCCCCTCCCTCCCCACCCTCCTAGCCAACGCGGTTTACGGGATCGTCTACACCGTCCTACTGCTGGCCTTGGCGATCGCCATTTTCAACCGCCGAGAATTGTAGCCGTTTCAATCCGCAGATGACGCAGATGACGCAGATTCAATTAATAATTGTTAATTGTTAATTGTCTCAGTAATCGTCCCCCATCCAAGCGGTCGCCAAACTGGCGTGGGTGGGGAGGAGGCGATCGATGAGTTGGTTGATTTTGCGTTCGAGTTGTTGGGAGGGAAAATGACCGCCACCCACGTTCCAATATTCGACGGAACTCGCCCAAGACGGGTATTGTTTCCGCATCAGGGGGCGGTCGGTACTTTCTTCGATCGCGATGGTTTTGTTGGCGTTTCTGAAGTCAATTTCGGAGACTCGTTGGGGCGACCGCAGGGAAGATCCGAGGGGAATTCCCCGTTGAACTAATTCGGAAATGGCTTCCGTGGCGATCGGTTGGTTGCGATCGGCGCTCAATCCCCGGGAATAGGCACGCCAATTTAAGCCCCGCTTTCGGGCTAAATGATTGAACAGAGATTCGGAAAATCGGCTGCGGTAATCATTTTCGGCAGATAAAAATAAAATCGTTTTCATGGCACCGTGATGGTTGAACGTCGCTTGTCAAAATTTGATGATGAAACGGGCGGAGGACCCAAACTGAAGTTGCCCTAGAGGGTACACCTGAAAAGTTAAGCTCAGGTTATCAAATTTTAACCGATCCGTCGCGGCCCGGTCTTCAAGATCTCTAATTACCCCATTCAGATGAACCGGCCGGAGGATGTGCGATCGCCCTTGAATCGCCGACAATCGAGACAGTTCAGCAAGAATACCCCTAGGATAGCCCACCCTGTCCGGGTGGGTTTTTCTGGCGGTGCCGATTTCGGGGTAGAATCTCAAATGAGGGCGCAAGCCAGGGGTCCCTACTCCCCCACCCGATCTGTGCGGTCATGGGGTCGGTTTGCTTTCGGACTGCCGGCGATCAATCAATAGCAAGAAGTCGGAGAGGTGGGGGGAGGAAACCCGAGCCAGTTCGACCGATTCCGGGAGAAAAAAAAGAACGTATCGGCCGTTTGTGCGATCGCCGTCGGGGGCGAAAATTCCGGCGCCAATTCGGTGAAGCGATCGCTGGGAATGGCGAAGGCGAGATGAACCATTTTTTCCCGCAGGTGCGGCGGCGGTTGGGAACCGTCTTGGTAAACGTAGGGGTCGCCCCACAGCGGATAGGCGTGCATCCCGTTGATTCCCACCACCCGACCCCAACGGTCCAACAGCGGCCCGCCGCTCATCCCCTTTTGAATCGGATTGGTGTAGCCGATTTGATAACCGCGCTCCAAGGGTTTTTCGGCCACCAAAGAAACTCGCCCCCGGGTCAGATGAAATCCGAGGTGGGGAAATTCCGGCGATCGCAAAACTTGAGAAAACTTTTGGGGCGGTAATTTTTCGGTCAATAATTGGGGAGAGTCGATCGGCCTAACTTCCCCCGCTTGCAAATTTCGAGGAAAGCCGCCGCCGAACACTTTGTCGCCCGGTTTCAGCGTCGAAGAGGGGTGAAAGGAGGCGATGGCGTAGTTTTCACCTCCGGCCCGAAATCGAACCAGAGCCAAATCTTGTCCCCGCACGGAATAGGAAGTGAGCAGATATCCGTCATGAATGCGGCCGTCCGGAGTTTGAATTTGGTAGGGAGAGGAGGCGGAATTGAGGACGTGATCGTTGGTCAAAACCGTGTACAAATCCCCCTTCTTTTTAATTAAAATTCCCGACCCCCACCCCCGTTCGCCGATAATTTTGACGGCGATCGCCCGGGCGATGGTTTGGAGCTGCTCCGGCCTACACAACCGACACCCGTACACCTGACAGGCGGGGGATCGCGATCGCCCCACCGGCGTCAGCCGGCGGGGATAAAAAAAGTATTCTGAGTCGGGAAAGTTGCCGACCCAATTGGCGATCGCGACGGGAAATAAAAGCACCAACTGCCGGAGCCTTATCATCTGCGATACCCTCACAAACCGGAGGCTTTCACGAGTCAAAAGTCACAAGTCAAAAGTCAAAAGGATTCCCTCTGGATGATGGAGGAGAGAGGAAAAAAACCTCGCTCCTCAAAAGAAAATCTTTCGACCCAATCTCGAAAAAACCGATCAACAATTATTAATTGTCAATGATTAATTGTTAACTGTTAATTCCAGATATCGATTCAGATCCAAATAGAGGCGGGAGCCGCTTTCTTCCAGGGGGCCGGCGTCGGCATTAGCCTGCAGGTCGAACAACTGCTGTAGGGTATAGTGGGCATCCTGGTGGGGTTTGAGGGTGAAGAGGACTCCCAAACAGGGGCCGTCCTTGGCATCCGAGACGCAGATGACGGGCTGACGGTTGACGATACCCGTGGTGACGTAGTTGAGGAGTCCCCGCTCGTAGAATTGTTGGAATTTGGAAGAAACTTGGCGACAGCGCGTTTCCGGGACGTAACCCGCTTGATTGAAGACGTGGGAAACCCAGCGGATGACCCGGAACGTCCCCCGGCGGGTCTTGACGAACGTGGTGGGAACGCCGTCATCGCTGCGGCCGCAGAAAAACTCTTGGTTGACGGGGCGAGAATAGCGGTAGCGGGGAAGCCGCTCGGCCCGAGATTCGCCGGCCATCCCCGCGTGGGGGAGGGCGAAGGAAGCGATCGCGATCGCCCCCCCGAGGATGAAGTTGAAAATCGATGGGTTTTTCATGGTCAGAATCGGCTAACGTGTGCATCAAGATTCGGAACCGATATTTTTTCGTTGTTTCCAATCAATGCCCAATCGCTTCAGATAGTCCCAACCCCGCTGCGGCCAGACGTGCTGGCGTCCCGTCCGCTGGGCGATCCACTGGGCGACTTTCGGGCCGGACCAAGGTCCCCCGTCGGGCGCCGGTCCCTGCAAGGCTTGTTTGAGTTCCTGTTGTTGAGATGGGGTCAGCAGAGAACGGGCCACGGGGGGCTGGCGATCGCGGCTGCGGTTTCTCACCGAAAGGGGGCCTTCGAGGTTGTAGCGGCGGATAATTTCCTTGGCGTAGTCGTAATTCAACCCCACAACTTCTGCCGCCCGCTTGATCGTCCAACCCCCCGAAACCAACTGCAGCAGGTGCCACCGGCGAGCTTCCGTGGTATCTCGGGCCTGTCGGTAGCGACTCTTGAGATCGTCAGCCGATAAGTGGGGTTCTATGTGTGCCTTTGGTGGCATGACTCCTCATCTCATCCGGAACGTTATTTTATCTATCGTCAGTTTTTAAAAAGTTCCGGATCAAACCCCAATTTTGCCATCGCCGGCCCGATGCGATCGCCCCGGAGGGGGAATTGGGGCGGTGCGAAGCCGGCGCCGATCCGCAGGACGGCATTTTTTCGGTAAACTCAAATATTGGAATTCAAACAGAGGAGAGGGCATGGCATCCATCTGCGAGTTGCACCGACAACTGATTAATAAAGAACGCTCTGCTGTGGAAATCGCCACCGAAGCGCTCGATCGCATCGACCGGTTGGAGCCGAAACTGAAAAGTTTTCTGTGCGTGACCGCAGATCGGGCCTTGGAGCAGGCGCGGCAGGTGGATGCCCAAATTGCCGCCGGAGAGGAGATCGGACCGCTGGCGGGGATTCCCATCGCCATCAAAGATAATATGTGTACCGAGGGCATCCCCACCACCTGCGCCTCGAAAATTTTGCAAAATTTCGTCCCCCCCTACGAATCCACCGTCACCCAAAAACTGCAAGCCGCCGGGGCGGTGATCCTGGGGAAAACTAACTTGGACGAGTTCGCGATGGGCAGTTCCACGGAGAATTCGGCCTACCAACTGACGGCCAATCCCTGGGATCTGGAGCGGGTCCCCGGCGGGTCCTCCGGGGGCTCGGCCGCGGCCGTGGCCTCCGAGGAGGCGGTGGTCGCCCTCGGTTCGGACACGGGCGGCTCGATCCGCCAACCCGCCTCCTTTTGCGGGGTGGTGGGGATGAAACCCACCTACGGCCTGGTGTCCCGCTACGGTTTGGTCGCCTACGCCTCCTCCCTGGACCAGATCGGCCCCTTCGGGCGCACCGTCAAGGACGCGGCGATTTTGCTCAATGCGATCGCCGGCTACGACCCCAAAGATGCCACCAGCCTGAACGTCGAAATCCCCGACTACACCGCCTCCTTGAAACCCCACCTCCGCCCCCGCGGCAAGATGAAGGTCGGCGTGATCAAGGAAACCTTCGGGTCCGGCCTCGATCCGGTGGTCGAACAGGCCGTCACCAAGGCGATCGACGTCCTGCAAAGTCTCGGCGCCGAAATTCAGGTGATCTCCTGCCCCCGCTTCCGCTACGGCCTCCCCACCTACTACATCATCGCCCCCTCGGAGGCCTCCGCCAACCTGGCCCGCTACGACGGTGTGAAATACGGCTTCCGCAGCCCCGACGCCGAAAACCTGATCGAAATGTACGCCAAAACCCGCGCCGAAGGGTTCGGGGCGGAAGTCAAACGCCGGATCATGGTGGGCACCTACGCCCTCTCCGCCGGCTACTACGACGCCTACTATCTCAAAGCCCAAAAAGTCCGCACCCTGATCAAAGAGGACTTCGATCGCGCCTTCACCCAGGTGGAAGTGCTGGTGTGTCCCACCTCCCCGACCACAGCCTTCAAAGCCGGGGAAAAAACCGCCGATCCCCTCAGTATGTACCTGTCCGACCTGATGACGATCCCGGTCAACCTCGCCGGGTTGCCCGCCCTCAGCATCCCCTGCGGCTTCGACGAACAAGGACTCCCCATCGGGATGCAGTTGATCGGAAAAGTGCTCGGCGAAGGCCGCCTCCTGGAAGTCGCCCACGCCTACGAACAGGCCACCTCCTGGCACATCAAAAAGCCGCCCCTCAAGTAGGGCACAGGGAGCAAGGGAAGCGGAGGGGGCACAGGGAGCAGGGGGAGCAGGGGGAGCAGGGGGAGCAGGGGGAGCAGGGGGAGCAGGGGAAGCAGGGGGAGCAGGGGGAGCAGGGGAAGCGGAGGGAGCGGAGGGAGCGGAGGGAGCGGAGGGAGCGGAGGGTGAGACATCCAGACCGCTTGGGAATCAATTCCCAAGCT
>NZ_JAJENU010000646.1:0-6797 GCF_035615495.1 Lyngbya sp. CCY1209
GCAAGCGCAGAGGCTTGCCTCTACGGTCATTTGATGATTAATTGATTGTGAATGGGGTTTCATGGGCAAGCGCAGAGCCTTGCCCCTACAGTTGTAATTTGAAAATTAATTGATTTTGGGTTCTGGATTGATCCAAAGATAAGGGTAGTTTTCGCAAGTATCTGATAGGTTGGCTTTGATGGGATTTTCCAAAATGTATTTCCAAAATTGTTGAAATTCTTGCTCATCTCTAACGATGCGATCGTAGCGCTCCGGTTGCCAAACGCGACCGATGTGGGTCATCACTTTTGGAATTTCTTTGTGAGTATAGCTTTTTAAACTGTGCATGATACTCGCCAGAGGCCAATAATCACCCTTCTCCTTTTGCAGAGGTTGCATTAGCAAGTGGACGTGATCGGGCATGACTACAAATGTGAACATTTTATATCTTTTATCGTGAAAAAATAAACAAGCTGTAAATACAACTTTTCTTGCTTCTGGAGTGAGTTCTAATTTTTCCCAAGTATTGAATGTGATGAAGTAGATCGCCCCATTCAGTTCCCAATGTGGCAACCGGCGATAATATCTTTTCACCTCACTCGGATCGACTTCCATAATTTTCAGTTGGGACAATTTTGGAGTTCTGGGCAATTCAATGAATTATTAGGTGGTGGCAAGCCTCTGTGCTTGCCCCTGAAATCGGATTGGGGTTGATTGAAATGAATGGCTCATCGGGTGGTGGCAAGCCTCTGTGGTTGCCCATAAAATCGGATTGGGGTTGATTGAAATGAATGGCTCATCGGGTGGTGGCAAGCCTCTGTGCTTGCCCCTGAAATTTAATAGTAATTAATGAATCATCGGGTGGTGGCCAGCCTCTGCGCTTGCCCCTGAAATCTGATTTGGGCAACCCTGTAAGGTTGCCCCCACATGGTTTAAAACTGTTCGCCGACGAAAATGGTGCGGACTTCGCCGTTCCGGCGGATCACCGCTTCCTGGTTGACCACTTCCACCAGAGTCCAGCCGCTGGCGGCGACGCTTTCGCCGACGTAGATGCGGCGGGCGACCCCGTTGACTTCAAATAATGCCGCGGAGCGATCGCCCAATTCCAAAATGCCGACGAGGGTATGGACGGCGCCGGATTGGGGTTCGGTGGTGTCGGAGGCGGCGGCGGTCTGTTCGGGAGGGGCCGCCGGGGCACTCGGAGATGCCGGGGGGGGTGCCGGAATGGAGGAAGGGGTGGGGGGGGCGGGAATGGTGGCGGCGGGACTCGTCGTCGGAGTCGCGGCTGGTTCGGGTTCCGGAGTGGCGGTCGCCGTTTCTGTGGGGGTCGGTTCGGGTTCGGCCTGCACGTCCGCGCCGGAGGCCTGCCCGCCGGGGGTGGGGGTAGGTTGGGGCGGTTGCTGATTCTGCCGAGTCTGGGCCTGCAATGTGGCCATGACCTGATTGGAGAGGGAGGCGGTTTGGTCGGAGGCCTCTTGGACGGCTTCGGCCACCCGATTGATCGCCGCGATCAGGTTATTGGTGTTGGCGAGGGCCGTCGTGTCGGGGTTCGACGGGGGCGCGTCGGGGATGGGAAGGGTGGGCAAATTCATCACGGGGGGCGATCCCGGGAAACCCTGAAGGGCTATTTGGGGGGTTGTCGCTTTCCCTTCGATCGCGGCCAGCGATCGCTCCAAATAATCGACAAACTTCCCGTCCGCCCGGGTTTGGGCGTCGAGTGAGGGGGCGACGGCGACGGGTGCGGGGGCAAATAGCCGCCCCAGACCGCCCCGGGTCGCCAACCACAGGGAGAGGGTGACAACCAGAGACGCACAGGCAGCACCCAGGAGGATGCGATCGAAGGACTCGGTGCGATCGGCCCGGGCGTCCCGCAGGTTCACTTCCGAGGAGAGCGCCCCCTCCGTTTCCGCTTCAGTCTCGACCGCCGGCAGGATAATTTGGGGGACTTTGATGGATTGGAGGGAGATAAACTCCGGCTGTGCGGAGTCTTTGGGTAGCTTGGAGCCGCCTTCGAGGACGCGATCGACATCTCCGAAGATCTCGTCCATCAAGTCGTCGGCGTGGGTGTCGATCGCCAACGGCTCCATCGGTGCCGGCTCGGCGAAGTCCACATCCGGGTTTTGACGTTTCATTTCCTGAACCATCCGTTCGATCCTCCCTCCTCAATTGGATTACCTCGTCGGTTATTATTATGCGATTCTTTTTACCCGATTTGGTTTCTCCGGCCCACTAATTTTATTCAATTTCAACATTTGACCGCCACGACGGCCCGGTTGTCCCACGGACGGCTGGAAATCTGTCTCCCTTGCGATCGCCGCGCCACAATCGTGGGGATAGGATAATGACAAATATCGCGATCGCCGGGATTTCTCCCCGGATTCCATTCATCAACCACCTATATCGGACTCAATCCCCGCCATGATCGACACTTCTACCTTCGTCGCCCAATATCAATCCGCCGAATCCCTCCCCCAAATCTGGCCGATTCTGGCGCAAACCGTCCCCCAAGAAATCGCCCTGTGGGACCCCCACGCCCAGCCGGAAGTCCGCATCAGCTACGGCGAACTGTGGACGCAAATCCAACAATTTGCCGCCGGTTTGCAGCGGTTGGGGGTGGAACCGATCGCCGATGACATCCCCCCCCGCATCGCCCTGTTCGCCGACGACAGCCCCCGGTGGATGATCGCCGACCAGGGGATCATGACCGCCGGGGCCGCCGATGCCGTCCGGGGGGCGACGGCCGACCCCGAAGAACTCGCCTACATCCTGCAAAATAGCGGTAGCACCGGCCTGGTGGTCGAAAACTTGGCCCTGCTTGACAAGTTGCACGGCGCAATTCAGGATCTACCGATCCGATTTGTGATTCTCCTGTCCGACGAAGAACCGGAACCGAAACACCCCCTCGCTCTCCCCGTGTTCAATTTCAGCCAACTCATGGCCCAGGGGGAAGACCTGACCCTCACCAAACCCGCAACAACCACCCCCGACGACCTGGCGACCCTGCTCTACACCTCGGGGACGACCGGAAAACCCAAGGGGGTGATGCTCACCCACCGCAATTTTTTGCACCAACTCACCGCCGTCTACGACGTCCTCCAAGCCACCCCCGGAGAAATCGTCCTCAGCATCCTGCCGACCTGGCACAGTTTAGGGCGAATGGGACAATATTACTGTCTGTCTCAGGGGACGACGCTCGTTTATACCAATATCCGCTATTTCAAGCGAGATCTGCGGGAGTTCAAACCCCACTACATGGTCAGCGTCCCCCGTATTTGGGAGTCCATCCACGAAGCGGCCCAGAAGCAATTCCGGGACCAGCCGCCCACCCGGCAGAAATTGGTCAATTTCTTTTTCTCCGCCAGCGATCGCTACATCCGCGCCCGCCGGGTCGTCCGGGGACTGACGCTGTCGTCCGAAAAAAAGGGCAAAAGCCAGAGCGCCAAAATGGCGGCCCAACTGCAAATGCTGTTGTGGGCGCCCATCCACGCCCTTGGGGATCAACTGGTTTATCGAAAAGTGCGGGAAGCTGTGGGGGGAGACCTGAAATTGGCGATCAGCGGCGGTGGCTCCTTGGCCATGCACTTGGAGAATTTTTACGAAATCGTGGGGATTGAGTTGCTGGTGGGTTATGGGTTGACGGAAACGGCGCCAGTTTTGACGGCGCGACGGTTGTGGCACAACCTGCGGGGGTCGGCCGGAAAGCCGATCCCCCACACCGAAATTCGCATCATCGACCCCGACACCCGGCAAACCTGCGAAGTGGGGCACAAGGGGCTGGTGTTGGCGCGCGGTCCCCAGGTGATGGCGGGTTATTTTAAAAATCCCGAGGCGACTCAAAAGGCGATCGACCCGGAGGGGTGGTTCGACACGGGGGATCTCGGCTGGCTGACGCGACAGCAGGATCTGGTGTTGACGGGGCGGGCGAAGGATACGATCGTGCTCACCAACGGCGAGAATATCGAACCCCAACCCATCGAGGACGCCTGTGCGCGGAGTCCCTACATCGACCAGATCGTATTGGTGGGCCAGGATCAAAAATCCCTGGGGGCGCTGATCGTCCCCAATGTGGACGCTTTGAAGCAGTGGGCCGGGGAGCAGAATGTCACTTTGGATTGGCCGGAGGGGGACGGCGGAACTGCCGCCCTCGAAAGCCAGCCCATTCAAGACCTGTTTCGCCGGGAGTTGAACCGGGAGGTGAAAAATCGCCCCAGCTACCGCCCCGACGATCGCATCGGTCCGTTCCGATTAATTTTGGAACCTTTCTCCATCGAAAACGGGATGCTCACCCAAACCTTGAAAATCAAGCGCCCGGTTGTAATGGAGCGCTACCGCGATATGATTAACGAGATGTATTGAACCGGTGGGGGCGGCGATCGCAGTTGGCAAATAACCAGGGAACGGGGGAACGGGCGATCCAATCTGGGGCCTCCGCTCCCCGGCCGTCACCGAGTTGAGGTGTGGGTTGTCCAGACCGTCCCGACCGACCGCAGGCCCCCACGACTGACTTCTGAACACTGACAGGACAATTTTATGGAGATTTCCAACAACCAACTGCTTCTCAAGCGCCCCATCAATGTCAAAGCGATCGTGACCCCCCGGTGGAAAGAGGAAGCGCAACAACAACTGCAAGCTCAAATTAATCAGATTGACTCTCAGCTCCAACAACTCGAAATGCAGGGGCAGCGCATGATTGCCGAACTGAAAAAACAGAGCCTGCAACCTCCAGGTCCGGAAGTTTTGAAACAGATCGAAAATATCCAAAATCAGGTGAACGAACAGAAGAGTAAACTTCTGGATCAAAAGAATCAGAGCCTGCAACAACTGCAACAAATTCAGACCTTTGAGCTCGAACAGGAAGTCAACCAAGGTCAGATCGAAAGCGTGTTTACCGTCGAAAAAGGTGACAATTTGATCAAAAAAATGCAGGTGGAAATTCTCCTCCGAGACGGCGTGGTGGAAGAAATTCGCGGCGACGTCTGACGGGGGCGCTCGGGCGATCGCCACTCCCGGTTTTCGCGCCGGGGATGAGGGCGGAGCAACTTGTAGTAGAATCGACAGATGCCGATCGCGGACGAATTCGGAAAATTCGCCGTCGATGTCGGGACGGGGACGGCCCGGATCGCCTCGGCGCTTTTGAAATCGCCCCGGAAGGGGGTCAACCCGGGGAGTCGGCGACTGCCCCGGGAGTCAGTGCCGGCCTCGGTTCAGCCGAGCCGACAACCAACCCATCGGAAGCCCGCACCACAGCACCGCCTTGGTTTTTTCGGGCCCATTCACACGCAGCCAACACCACCACTCAGCAGCTATGATTCACGAAGTGTTTATGCCAGCCCTCAGCTCGACGATGACGGAGGGTAAAATTGTTTCATGGCAAAAATCCTCCGGCGATCGCGTCGGCAAGGGGGAAACCGTTCTCATCGTGGAGTCCGACAAAGCCGATATGGATGTGGAGGCGTTCCACGAAGGCTTTTTGGCGACGGTCATCGTTCCGGAAGGGGGGGTCGCCGAGGTCGGACAGACCATCGCCCTGATCGCCGAAACGGAGGCGGAAATTGAAGAAGCCAAACAAAAGGGAGCCGCACTCAGTTCCGGGAGTTCCCAACCCGCATCGGAACCCGAACCCGCACCGCAGCGGGAGGAACCGGAACCCGTCGCCGCCACCGCCGGCGCGGATTCCACCCCCAGCCGCCGCAACGGCCGCATCGTGGCATCCCCCCGCGCCCGCAAATTGGCCCAGGAACTCGATGTCGATTTGAATACCCTGCACGGCAGCGGCCCCCACGGCCGGATCGTAGCCGAGGACGTGGAAGCCGCGATCGGACGGACTTCCGCCCCGGCTGCACCGCCGCAACCCGCGCCCCGACAACAACCCGCCCCGATGCCCGCCGCCGCCCCCGCCCCGGCGACCGCCACTGCACCGCCGCTGGGGGAAGTCGTGAAGATGAACACCCTGCAAACGGCGGTGGTGCGGAATATGGTCGCCAGCTTGCAGGTGCCGACGTTCCACGTCGGATACACCATCACCACCGACAATTTAGACCAACTCTATAAGCAGATCAAATCCAAAGGGGTGACGATGACGGCCCTCCTCGCCAAGGCGGTGGCGATGAGTTTGCAGAAATATCCGGTGGTCAATGCCAGCTATGTCGAGTCCGGCATCCAATACAATGCGGGTATCAACGTCGCCGTGGCGGTGGCGATGCCCGACGGGGGGCTGATCACGCCGGTGTTGCAAAATGCCGACAAAGTGGATATCTATTCCCTCTCCCGCAATTGGAAGGATCTCGTCGATCGCGCCCGGGCCAAGCAATTGCAGCCGGAGGAGTACACCACGGGAACTTTCACCCTCTCCAACTTGGGGATGTTCGGGGTCGATCGCTTCGATGCCATTTTGCCCCCCGGCCAGGGTTCGATCTTGGCGATCGGGGCTTCCCGTCCGGCTGTGGTCGCCACCCCCGACGGCATGATGGGCGTCAAACGCCAGATGCAGGTCAACATCACCTGTGACCACCGGATCATCTACGGGGCGGACGCGGCGGCGTTCCTTCAGTATTTCGCCCAGTTGATCGAAAATGACCCCCAATCTCTGACGCTGTAAAAGCGGAGGAAGCGGAGGAAGCGGAGGGAGCGGAGGGAGCGGAGGGAGCGGAGGGAGCGGAGGGAGCGGAGGGAGCGGAGGGAGCGGAGGGAGCGGAGGGAGCAGAGGAAGCAGAGGAAGCAGGGGAAGCGGGTCAAACATCCGCACCGCTTGGGAATCAATTCCCCGAGGGCGCAAGCCTTGCGCCCCTACCAGCAAAAATCATCTGAAGATGATTGGG
>NZ_JAJENU010000647.1:0-72668 GCF_035615495.1 Lyngbya sp. CCY1209
CTATAGAAATCCTGTTCGTAAAGGGTGTTGCTCATGGGGTCGGGTCGAACGGATTCTCAGTGTCGTGTGGTTTCTAGGTTAGCATGGGTTAGGGGGGAGGGGCGATCGGTCGGATTTTGCGTTATCATCTCAATTCCACAGATTTTCAGAAAAATGTCTTCAAAAGTTTATATCACAACACAAATAAAATCAACTTCTAATATCACAATTTTTGCAGTGCCAAAGTCATTTCATGGTGACATTGGCATCATTCAAAGAAATGCGATTTTAAGCTGGAGTTTGCTAAAACCTAAGCCGGAAATAATTTTACTGGGTGATGAAAATGGCACAAAAAGAATTGCTGACGAATTTAATATCATTCATCTATCGAGCATCAAATGTAATCATTTGGGAACTCCTATGCTTGATGATGTTTTTGCAAAAACAAAAAAAATAGCCAGTAATAAAATTTTGGCTTACGTCAATTCTGATATAATTTTAACTCAAGATTTTTCCACAACAGTGCAACAGGTTGCAACAAATTTTTCAGAATTTTTATTGATCGGGAGGCGCTGGAATATCGATCTTAAAACAGCCATTGACTTTCGAGATTTGAATTTAGAAAAAAAATTGAAAAAGCTGATCTGGGATCGGGGAATTCTGGCTTCAGAGACAGCGAAAGATTATTTTGTTTTTCCCAAACATCTGTTTTCAGAGATGCCGGAATTTGCGATTGGTAGAGGATATTGGGACAATTGGATGGTTAATCGAGCATTAGAAAAAAGCTATCCAGTTATAGATGGCAGTCAAACAATTTTTGCATTGCATCAAAACCACAGTTATACTCACGTTCGTGGCAGCAAAACAGAAGCTTATTTCGGAAAAGAAGCCGAACGGAATAAAGTAATTGGGAAAGTTGAAAAATCGGGAAGTATTGGAATTTCAAATTATCAAACAAAACCCTTTCATTTGAGTCGTTTACCACGAGTTAGCGTTGTAATCTTCGATCTCGATGAGCGGATCGTTCAAAAAATCAACGATATTTTAAGTCGAGAATCCATAGAAGTAGAGTTTCTTTTAATCGCCACAGATCGGGCAAAAGAAAAACACATCATTGATCGACTTCATTTCCCAAAAATTAGCAAAGTTTTTCGCGAAAAAGAAAACGAATTAGTGACGAAGAATCGTGCCATTGAAATTGCAAAAGGTGAGTTTATTGTTTTCTTGAAAGGTGACTGCTGTCTGCTACCGGGGATGTTAAATAAGCAAGTTTCTTACTTTGACGATCGCTCGTCAACTGTGGATGTATTACTCAGCGGTTGGCAGAGAGGGGAGGGAGAAACGGTGCTCGAGTTAGAACCTTGGAAATTGCTGCCAGATTTAGAAGATATACATATTTGGAAGTTTTGGCAGTTGTGGCAACCGTTGAGGGAAAGTGCGATCATGTTTCGGCGCGATCGCTTGGAAATGTTTGGCGGATTCGATCCTCGATTGCATCCGGTGGCGGCGAATATAGAGGTTGTATTGCGGATGGTATTGTTAAGGGGGAGTAAAGTGGCGTGGTTGCCGGAAGCGACTTGTCATTGCGATCGCGAAAGGGAGGATTGGGAAAATGTGGTGGCGATGGCATCAGATATAGAGTCAGTGGTGAATTGTTTTTTTGAGCGATCGCTTGTACCCGAATGGATGCGGGAGTTGGAGTCGCGGGCTCGCTATCACGTTATGGTATGGTTGGGGTGGTTGATGTATGAGGCTGGGGAGAAAGAAAGGATGGCGGAGTATTTGGGGCGATCGCTTTCCTATTCCCCTTACCAAACGCAACAGACTGCTGTCAGTTGGGTGCAGAGGTTTAAGAAATTTGCCGAGTCCTCTGGGGAGGAGCTTGGGGAGCGATCGGCTTTGGATTTATTGTTAAAGTATTTCGATATTGCGGAAGGTAGATAGGTGGGAGGTTTTACTTTCATGACAAAAACCCCGGATTTTTTCAAAAAAATCCAGGAGTTTTACTGAATTTGCAAATCTAAAATGCTTGCAATTTGATCAACCAAAAGCTTCCAAATCTTTACAGTATTGACCTATTTTTTGTAACTTATAATTCTGATTTCGTGCCACTACGCTAATGTAATCAAACTCCGTACTCCATCCATTTTGAGCCAGCATTACTTTAACATCAAGGCCTTCCAAGATATCTATGATGTTGTAGTAAACCGCATCCCTGTAATGTTTTAAAAATTTAGGAGATGACAAATACGCCTTATTATAACCGCAACAAAACATACAAACCAAGTGTTTGTAACGATCTAAAAAGTGAAAAACTGCTTGTGTAATTGATGCACTACTGATGTTGAAAAAATCATCAATGACAATGATGCCTCCTTGATGAACGCATTGCAAAGCAAGTTCTAAATCGCTCATAACTCCGTCGTAAGAATGTTCGCCATCGACATGAAACCAACGGAAAGAGTCAAAATAGTCTTTGAGTTTTTCCTTTTTTCTTACAGAAATAGAATCCGCTTGAATCCAGTTTATAGCTTCAATTTTTTTGCCACTGGTCTTAGCTATATTGTCTGCAACTTCTTGTTTTCTCAGATATTTATCTATCAGAAAAAGTTGCTCGTCAGCCTGCAAATGAGTGGCAGATAGTCCACTTGCAAAGCCATACCAAACACCAATTTCACCGATGTTTCCCGAGACACCTAAATTGGTCTGTTGATGTTTTAGTAACAAATCCCATATAGCTGCAGATTGCGTATTTAGACCGCCTCCAGCGGGACTGTTAGCAGCTTTTTCTAGGTAAATTGGTAAATAGTTTGACGAGGTAATAGTAACCATTCTTAAATTCTCCTTTTTTTTCTTATCGAACTGACGTTGTAAGGGTTTAAAATCAAGTTTTCATCTTCCATTTATTGACGAACTGTTCGATCTCCTCTTTCGTATAAAAGTGCTGACAATATTTAGACGAATAGATCCGATCTAAAACGGAAACTGGAAACTTTAAGCTTGACAATATATCTTTATACGAATCTCCATAGTTTTTGTCATCAGAGGTATTTGTTTTGATGATTTTTAGCGGTTTTTCTAAATTCAAAAAATTTGTTAAAATTTCACTCCAATTTTGACTGCTTTCCAATCGAAGAACTAGAATGTCTAGATTGTTTTTTGAGAATGCTGTATAAGCTAATTTTGGGTCAAATTGATATTGATATACATCAATATCAAGAGCCTGTTTAAACTCTCGGTCGAACCAGTTGCAATTTTTTCCAGGATCGCGAACATCGTATTGACAAATTAAATTGTAAATATAATCTTTGATTTCTTTGACTTTCAAGTTCTCATCTGCATCTATAAATTGAGTAAAATCAACTTTTAAGTTTTGAAAGACCGATGAAATTAGCTGACCAATTGGTTCACGAACGGCAGTTATCACTTTTAAAGAAGCATTTTCTCTGCTATCTAGATAATCTCTTAAGATTTTACCGTGTTTTAATTGCAATGTTAAAGGTAGATTTCGGGAAATGAAACTGGCAGTTGAAATCTCCAAGTTTTGAGCAGACAAAAGATGAACGTGAAAAACTGGGTTTGGCAAGTTCAGTTCTTGAAGCGAGTGCAGTATAGTTGCAGATCCTACTTTACCCATTTGGTAAATGGCAATAGGGTAATGTCGATCCATTTCTGTAAAATTCTGCTTTAGTTCTTCGACGGAGAGATTATTTTCAACAAACTTGGATGAGAACGACATAACTTAGTACCTAATTGGTCAATAATTTGTTTACGAATCGCAGAAAAAAGAACTAATTAATTTAGCTCCAATACTCTGAATATTCTTGCCTAATCCGCAGCTTTCAGGATGATTTGCGTAATTAATAGGCTGGCAGTCCTTGAATCGTTGGGAGATAATTCCTCAACCCCCGGCGACTCGATATCAATAACGCAAGGTTCGTCCGGATTAATCGTTCCAGCAGGAATCTCGCCATCAAACGTCCATGAACCATCGCTTTTTTGTTGAATTGTCGTATTTTTAATCCCCACATCGCCTACTTTAACCCTCATTCCTTCGACAAAATCCGGATTCGTAGCTAACAAACCTTCAATTTTAATTTGAAGAGATTTTATGGCGAAAATTTCAGTAATAATCGTGCTGTTTTTTTTCATCCACCGAACAAACTTTCCTTGATAAAATTCCGCCGAAAACCAACCGTCACCCTGCAATTGCTCGTCCATCAAAATTTCTTTCTTTTTAAATATTTTTTTCTCCTCAAAAGGTTTAAAAATTACTTTTTCTACCAGCAAACTTGCCAGCCTTGGGTCATTTTCTCCCAACCGGTGAACCCCCGATGTCTCCAGCATTATCAAACAAGTTTCCCCTAGCACTATCGTACCAGTCGGAATAATTCCTTCAAAAATCCATAACCCTTCTGACTGTTGTTTAACCTCGCCTTCAATGGAGCGATCGTTGATTTTTACTGTCAAGTTGGCCAAAAATTCGGAGCCAACAGCGGCCAAAACATTAACTTGTATTTTAGCTGCATTTTCGACGGTAACTTCGGCAATAATTCCTCCCTTTTTTTCCATCCAACGCACGGGTTTATCGCCAAAAAACTCCGAAGGAAACCAACCCCAACCATTCAAGCGGCCGTCCATGAAAATATCTTGATCTACTTTTTCTTTTGCACCGCCTTCAAAATGATTTGAAATTCCACCTTCTTCAAAGGCAATACTTTCGATCAAAAAAGCTAAATCTCTGTTAGCTCCATCTATCAAATACTTCTCAGTTTTCAATGTAAAGTAATTAGAACCGGGCTGCAAGTCAACAAAAGTAGTAAAAGTATTAGGCTGACTAATGTCCGTACTTGATGCCGACTCTTTTAATAATAATTCGTCCTCTAAATACACTTCAATAATCTGTCCTTCACAAACATTTCGACCGGAAATTGTGAGCCTTCCTTGCTTCGCTTTATCAGCCGTAATTACAAACCGACTTTCCGGCCAAATTGCCCATCGACTAGAACTCAAAACTCCGATATCTTGGTTGGGCTTTTCTAAGTGGTCGAAACCTCGCAAAATAGCAAATTCTAGCTCTTGACCCTGCCAAATATCTCGAACCAAAGATTTTTTAGCAGTTTTATCGATATAAATAGGTTCGGCAATTTTTGGTTTTTTAACGCCGAATTTTGTGGCAGGATTTAGTTGCAATTTTTCCAACCAGTTTACTTCTTGAAGGGCGGCCACAAATTTTAAATAGCTGGCTTGCAAAGAAAAAGTGTTCGCAACATAAATTGGAGCGGTAGCAGTTAATCTCGATAATTGATCGCGATCGGAATACAATTCTGTAATCATTTGTGCTAAAGCTTCGGGATTTTTCGTGTCCACTAAACGACCTGAAATTCCATCGGCGATCGCTTCTTGTACCCCTCCAACTCGATAACCAACGGCAGGAGTACCGCAGGCAGCAGCCTCGATAAATGTCTGACCGAACGCCTCTTCTAAACTGGGTCCGACAAATAAATCGGCGGCGCTATAATAAAGAGCCAAAACAGAAGGATCGTTAATAAAACCCGCTTGATAAAGCTCGAATTTACCTTCAGAATCGAGACCGTAACCAAACCCCACAAGCATCGCATTATCTAAAGCAGCAATCTGTAATGCTTCGATCAAATCTTGAGTTCCTTTCCGCCGATCTTTCATGGACTGACAGCCACTAATAATAATAAATTTATCCGGCGGCAAGCCTAACTTTTGACGACACAAAGATTTGTCGTGTGGATAAAAAACGTTTAAATCTAGACCGTAATAAATGCCGTGAAATCGACCGTCTAAACTTAGAAATTGCTGGCGAGATAAATGGTTGAGAATGGCATAGCGAGCCCAGTTAATTGTAGAGTTACTATTGCCCACTACGATCAAATTATCAGATTCTTTTAAAATCCGATGTTTTTTATCGAAAGCATCAGCTATTTCGTCGCCGAGTAAACTGGGATATTCTTGTTGAGTCGGACAACCCCGATCGCATGAAGTCATGTATTTTTCGCAACTACCATTGTAAGCACATCGACCCGTTAGCAACCAGCGATCGTGCATGACAAAAATAGTTGAAAATTTGGAGGTTAACATCTCCAAAATTTCAATGTTTTGCTTGATATTATGAACGTTTCCCACGACTACTAAATCGGGTTCTACGCTGGCAATTAAGTTATAGACATCCGTTACTGATATGTCTGCTGGAGCAAAAGACCATTCCGCTCTAGCTGCAATGGGAATTACTTGATGTCCCGCCAAAGTAAATGCTTGAGCTATACGCTTGTGAGCGATGCCCGCTCCTCCCAAGAAGCCAATATCATTAAAAAATACCACTCTTAGACTATTTCGCTTGGGTTCAATGGCTTTTGCCTGTGGCGCAGGACAATTTAATTGCACTCGCAGGGCGTCTCGCGCTTTAGTCAGTTCGGGAGTATATTTGTCAGTAGTGCTAGTTTTCTGTTCGGGGTGCATCCGATATTGAGCGATCGGAGTACCGATAACATGAATATGAGCTCCGCAGGCAGCAAATCTCGCCCACAACTCATAATCCATACTATAATACAAAGACTCGTTGATCGAACTACCAGATTTTTCCCATATTTTCCGACTAAACATAACCTCTGGCTGATAGAAAAATTTTCCACTCAGCCAACTGTTTTCGATATCTAAGATGTCTTTTAAGGGTAAGACACCGTTGGGGCAAGATGTGATATGTTCGCCAACTTGTCTATCATTTTCAAATATTTGACAGATCCCAGCGACGATATCTGCTTTACTGGTGTGAAATGCCAAAGCCATTGCGTAAAGAGCACCGGGGGCGAGGCGATCGTCGCTATTTATCCATGTTAATATGTCTCCGGTGGCGCGATTTAATCCTTTATTGAGAGCATTACTTTGCCCGTTATCGGGTTCACTGACGACGTAACTAAAATGTTCTCGATAGCGATCGACTACACTCATCGTTTCATCCGTCGAACCCCCATCGATTAATATATATTCGATGTTCGGATAGTTTTGATTTGCGACAGAAAGAATGGTTTCTTCAATAAATTTTCCTTGATTGTAAGAAGGTGTAACGATAGATATTTTTGGCCACGGACTGCCGTCGGGTAAAGTTATCGGCCACTGAAAATTTTTGTGAGCAATATAAGGCCATTGTTCGGGGTATTTTTCTACCGATGGAGCGACAATAATCTCTGGTTTGATCGCCGTGTCAGTCGTCTTTTCTGCCTGTAGTGCATCAGCCAATCTATTGTAGATTGCAGCGTGAATATCAGGTTCAATATCGATCGCTTTTTTGTAGTATTTTATTGCCTCTGACCATTCCCCAAGTATCGTAAAAGCATCGGCTAGTTTCACGTAAACCCATAATGAGTTCGGATTGATGTCTATTGATTTTTTATAAAAATGAATCGCCTCGCTTGTCCGATCAATTATTGCGAGGGATTCTCCAATTTTTTGATATAACTCATCATGATGTTTCGTGTCAATTTCGATTGCACGTTGATACGCTTCAACCGCCTCTTCCCACTTCTCCAATTTTGAAAGCGCATCTCCCAAATTATGATGGGATAAAGCAAGATCTCCTTTTAAACTAATTGTATCTTGATATGCCTCGATCGCCTCCTCCCACTTCTCCAACTTGGATAACGCATCCCCCAAATTGTAGTGAGACCACACAAAATCCGGGTTCAAACCGATCGCACTCCGGTAAGCTTCCACCGCCTCCTCCCACCTCTCCAGCCGGGAAAGTGCGTCACCCAAACTGTTGTGGGACCAAGAAAAATCCGGTTCCAAACCGATCGCACTCCGGTAAGCCTCCGCCGCCTCCTCCCAGCGTTCCAGGCGGCTCAACGCCTCCCCCAAACCGTGGTGAGCCCTCGCCAAATTCGGGTTAACCGCGATCGCCTTTTTGTAAGCCTCAACCGCCCCCGCAAAATCCTCCTGTTTCGCCAGAGCCGATCCCAAATTATAGTGGGGTAAAGCCGGGTCGATCGCCGTTTTACGAAGCCGACGACGGGGGGATGAAATCTCCTCACACCGATAATTTTTATCCCGCAAAAGCTGCGCCAACTTTTGATAAACTTCCCCCCAATCCGGCTTCAACTCCACCGCTTTTTGGTAAGCCGCGATCGCTTCCTGAACCCGGCTCAATTTGACCGCCGCATCCCCCAAACAGTGGTAAACATCAGCCCCATTCGGATTCAATTCGATCGCATCCCGATAACAGGCGATCGCCTGCTCCCATTTCTCTTGTTCGGCCAGTTCTTTGCCCGCATTCAACGCTTGCAAATAGCCCTCTGGGAAAAGTGGAATCACCTGATTTGTCGAACGTCCTGAAGCCATTGTTTAACCGTTCCTAATCAATCTTAAGGGATGGATAAAATTGAATCTCTGAGCCGACTTACTCTTCTATACGATCGCGCGGATAACTATCCGGAGACTTGGCGATTATTTTTCAAGCTGGCCGACTCTCCTGTTGGCGGTGCTTTTCCGCCAAGGCACTCGCCCGCTCGTAGGCTTTGACGGCCTCATCGAGCATCTCCCGCTGCTGGTAGGCATCTCCCAAACTGTGGTGAGCTTCCCAATTCTCGGGTTCCAATTCCACCACTTTTTGATAGTGGGAAATAGCCTCCTCGGTTTGGCCTTGCTCGAATACCAGATCCGCCAGATCGTGATGAACCCAAGCCAAATCGGGATTCAGCTTCACCGCCTTGCGGTAGACCAAAAGTGCGTCGTCCCACCGTTGCAGTTCAGCCAATGCCTGACCTAACTTACCGTAAAACTCCGGCTGACCCGGATGGTTTTCAATTCCTTTTTGATAAACCGCGATCGCATCCTGCCAGCGACCCCTTGACAGCAGCATTTCCCCCAGATTATCATAGATTTCAGTTCGGGACGGATCGGCTTGAATCGCACGACCGTAACAGCCGATCGCCGCTTCCAAATTACCCGATTTCGCCCAAGCATTTCCCAGGGCGATATCCTCCGCCACCGAACCCCCGCCCGGTTCCAATTCCCGCGCCCGGTTCCAGCATTCCGCCCAGGCTTCCACCTTGCCCAAGCGCTTCCAAATTCGCGCCAAATTGCGGTGTGCCGAAGCCAAATTCGGCTTCAGTTCGATCGCCCGCTGGTAATGTTTGATCGCCACATCCCAGCGCCCCTCGCGGCCGTAGAGACTGCCCAAATTGACATGAACTTCGGCAAAATCCGGGTTCAACTCGATCGCCCGTTCGTACTTCTCCCGCGCCGCCACCGCATCGCCCGAACCTTGCAACGCATTGCCCCAAATCTTGTAAATTTGAGCCTCATTTGGAGCGATCGCAACGGCTTCCTCACAGGCTGCGACCGCGCGATCAAATTCTTTCTGTTTTAAATGAGATTCCGCCTGATCGATATAAGTTTTGACGCGATCGGTTTCATTCGCTTTGAGGGGTGCAGTCGCCAACATATCCTCGCTGCGGATGGGTTGATTTCCCTTTCCATTCCGTTCTAAATTCACGGGATATAAAACCAGATTTCCCTTTTGCCGCCGTTCCGCTTCTGCCAGTTTTTGACGGGCTTGATTCAAGTTTTCATCCCGCTCGATCGCCCGATGGTAACAGGCGATCGCCTGGGTAATCTGTCCCTGTTTTAACAAAGCATTTCCCAAGACAAAATGTTCGGTGGCTTTCACTTTATCCGGTTCCAGGGAATAGGCTTCGTACAGACAACCCGCCACCTCCTCTTCTCGGTTCAACTGCCGCCACACTTTCGCCAAATTCCAATAAATCAGTGCGGATTTGGGGTGAAAATCCAACGCCTTATGATAGAATTGAATTGACTGATGCCACTGCTTTTGATAGGCGTACAAACTGCCCAAATTAAGATAAACTTCCCCATCTTCTAGCCCCAAAGCTATCGCCTTTTCGTAATAACTTTGGGCGACTGCGCGATGCACCTGAGCCTGTTCAATTTGCCCCAGAATTTTATAGGCTTCGGCTATGTCAGGCTGCAACTCCAAGGCTCGCCGACAGTCCGCCGCCGCCTCGGGCAGATTTCCCAATTTAGCAGCCAATTCCGCCCGTTGCAAATAATCTTCAACTCCCAATTGTTCGGAAATTTGAAGGGTGACGGCAGTATTTTCCGCTTCTTCTCCGATCCAAATATCAGATAGTTGTTGATACCTGTCCTCGGGCTGAGGTTGGGGAGGCGGAACAGTTGCAGACGTCTGTTGAATGGGAACTTCTGGAGCTGCTGATTTTAAGTCTGAATCCCCTCCAAAACCAGAAAAAATGCGGTTAAATATTCCGAAAAATCCTCGATTATTTTGCGATTTTGATGTTTTTAAATGATGCCGATTAGCCGATCGCATTCTCGGTTTTGAAGGTCGATTACGCACCGCCCCGATCGCCCGTAACGTCAGATTTTCTTGATAGTCAGAAGCGTCCCGACCCGAGTATTGCTGGCGTTTCATCGCCTCACCCAAATGGTGATAAGCCTCGTCTGAATTGGGGTCGGATTCGATCGCACGGCAGTAGGAGGAAATCGCCCGCGTCACCAGCCCCATTTCCATCAAATTGGTCGCCAGATCGAGGTGATCGTCTGCAGACACCTGTTCCCCGTCCAAAGAATAGGCGTGATACCAACATTCCGTCGCTTCTTCCATTTGTCCCAACTGCGTCCAAGCCCGGGCGAGGTTGCGGTAGGCGGCGCCCAATTTCGGCTGTAGGGCGATCGCTTTTTGGTAGCAGGCGATCGCCTCTTGCCACTGTTTTTGGTGGGCGTAAATGGTTCCCAAATTGCTGAAAACGTCGGCGAAATCGGGCTGCAATTGGATGGCTTTGGCATACCACCGTTTCGCCTCTTCAACTTGTCCCTGAGCCTGTCGGGCGTTGCCCAACAACTTGTAAGTTCGGGCATCCTGGCGGATCGCGATCGCCCGCTGACAGGCTTGGACTACCTGCTCGTATTGTCCCTGATGATACAGGGTTTCTGCCCCTCGGAAATAGACCTCCAAATCTTCGCTCGAAACCAACAAGCCACCCGCCGGAGGAGCGACGTTTTTCGGGGGCGAATGGCTGGGAGGATCGAAGGTTGGGATGGGGCGATCACTTCCCGTTTCAATCGTCGCAGTTGACTCGTTCCCATCCCGGGACGGACTGCGACTCGTGCCCGTAGCTGGGGCAGGGCGATTGGTCGGTAACTGTGTGAAAGACACCATTGTATTTTTTTGGATACCGGCAATATTCATCATTTTTTCAAGAGATTTTATGGAAATCAGAACATCTTCCATCAATGGATTGGGATACATCAGTTGTCGGATGGGATAGCAGTCAAAAGCCTCGCCCTTG
Organism: Lyngbya sp. CCY1209; assembly: GCF_035615495.1. GTDB lineage: Bacteria > Cyanobacteriota > Cyanobacteriia > Cyanobacteriales > Microcoleaceae > Limnospira. The sequence goes on from NZ_JAJENU010000647.1 coordinate 11,331, forward strand.
ATGTAATAGTGATGCAAGCCCAATTGCTGACTGATGACCCAGTAATAATGGCGGATGTAGTGGGGCGATACCAGTTCGATAACCGTCGTCCCCGGACGGCAAAACATCAGGTTCGTCAGCCCGCTGCCGTGGGGGGCGACGATCGCTTCGGCGTTGGCAAATAAGAAAGCCTGTCGTTCGACGCTCAAAGCTTCCAAGGCGACCGGAACGAACCCGTATTTTTTCAGACAGGCGATCGCTTCATTTTCATTGACAACTTGGCGATAACTCGACTGATTTCGGCTGATATAAATTCGGGTGGGAAACTGAAAATTACCCCGGCAACTCGTCGATAAAAATTGACGGCGATGAAAAGCTAAAGCCTGCGGCGACGGCCACCCCAACGCATCGGGAAAGGAGGGAACGAGCAGCCGTTCCGCCCGGATGTGGGGATGGCGATCGCTTTCGATGATTTTTTCCAAAGGAATTCCCAATTTCAAAAGGGTTTCCTTTTGAAAGGGAGCTTGATAACTGTTGATCAAAAATCGGTCGATACTTCGCACAGTATACCCCCGGCGACGGAGGATGTCAAATCGAGGCAAAATATCAACCATCCAGTGAAAGTAGACGTTCCCCGACAACCCCGACAAAACAGCCACCGTCCCCGCGACGAACTCCGGCTGCGGAAGTTCCTCAATTCTCAAATTTTTGTGGGGGTTAGAATTTTGACAGTTGGGTAATTGACCCGGATAATTACGCGACAATTCGGGGACGAAGCGATTGCCCCCATCCCACACCGCGATCGCGTTGCAAACCATCCAATCGTTCTTTTGGGGGACGACCCAAATCCGCCCATTTTTGAAGACTTTTGCTTCGCATTTCGGCGACGTTTGAATGGGTTTTGCACGGGGATTTAATCGATAAATTTGCGCTCCGAGGTGGCGGGGCTCGAAGGATTTTAGAATTCCCTCCAGACAGGGACGGCAGTTCAAACCGTCGCAGGGGGGGGTGGAGGAACTTTTTGGAGCCTCGATTCGGCCGGTTGCCGGTTCAATTTTTGCCTCGGAAGATCTGACAAATTCTCGATATTTTATCCCGGCAATTTGATAAACAAAGCGAGCCGCATTGTCTCTTCCCTGTTGGCTGAGACAGTATCCCAAACGGAGATAAATTGTACTCGAATCGGGATGAACCAAGAGCGCTTTGTGATAGTGCGACTCACCTTTCTTGGGTTCCCCATATTCCACCATTACATCACCCATATAAAGGTGAATTTTGGCAAAAAACTCTAAAGTTTTTGTCAGTTTTTCTCGACTTTTTAGCGCAGTAAGGAAATCTGCACAAGCTTGTTTAGACCGTTCCAACTCATCTTTTCCGGTCAACATTTTCGCCCGGTTGCAATAATGTTCGACCCACGGATTGTCCGTCGCGATCGCCGCTTTAAGGCCGGCGATCGCCTCCCGCAACCGACCCATTTCTATCAGGCTATAACTGCGATGATAGCGGGCGAGTTGGAAATCCGGTTTAAGTTGCAAAACCCGTTCAAAACATTCCGCCGCCAGCCGATGTTTTCCCAGGTGCTGCCAGGCCCGACCCAGGTGATAATAACCCGCCATATTCTCGGGTTCAATGCCGATCGCACGTCGCCATGTGAAGACCGCTTTTTGGGCTTCTTGTCGCTCCAAAAACGCTTGCCCAAGGTTGAGATAGAGAACCGCTTCTCCCGGAAATTTAGAAATGGCAATTTCCAAAATTTTTACCGCTTCCTCTAATCGTTGTTCTCGGACTAGCAATCCCCCTAAATTATTGTGAGCATCGACATCGAGCGGATCAACCTCGATCGCCTTTCGATAACTCCGCATCGCTGCGTCAATTTCGCCACAATCTTGGAGCGCAACCCCCAAATTGTAATGTATCTTGGGAAGGTTTGAATTCTGTGCGATCGCGCGCCGATATTGAGCAATCGCTTCTGTCAAGTTGCCGAGCTTATAGTACAGCCACCCCAAATGATACCGAAGTTCCGGGCGATCGGATGCCCTAGAAAGTGCCTGTCGGTACAGGGATACCGCCTCTTCAAATTGCCCATTTTTCTCGCAGATCGAACCCATCGCCGCCCACCTGTCGGCTACTGGAAATTTGACTTTGGACTCCGGGTAACTTGACATCAATACCCTCGACAATTTTTAACCGAGAATGAAACAGCCCTGCTTGGAAAGGGGGACTTTGAATGAATTCTCCCCCCCCAATTCTCCCCCCTTACAAAGGGGGGGGCGAGGGGGATGAATAAAGGTGAACGAGCCAATCTGCCATCTCAACTTGAAGCCAGATGATTTCAAAGTCATCGTCACTTAAATTCAAATTCGTTCCCAACTGGGCGAATCGGGAAATATTTCCCAATTCGTCGATTTGGAAATTTCCAAGAATCGGGGTTTCGAGGTCAGTCCTCTTTACCCAACTGTAACCACGCTCTTCGATCATTGCTATATAGCAGTGTGAAATGATTCGCGAAAATTCGATCCGGTCAAAGCCCCCAGAATTGGGGGTTTGGGGGCTAGATATGTTTCATGATGACTTCACACTGCTATATCATGTCTGCCAGAATAGTTTGAATCAATGCGATCCGGTTCCCCGGGTCAGGTTTGAATTAAAACCAATTAAATAATTTCAAAATCATCATCACTTAAATTCAGACCCGTTCCCAACTGGGCGATTCGAGAAATACTTCCCGATTCATCGATATAGTAAAACTGACCGCTGTTCGGGTCGTAGATCAAGTTGGCTCCCTGAGTCGGGGTCTGACCGGGAATAAAGTTCCCGACCGAAGCAAATTCTCCGGAATCTAAACTGCCACCCAACGCACCGAAGATCGAATCTGACAGTTGGATGGTATCTTCGTCGGGGTCGAAGTCGGTGAGGGTATCGGCGTTTTCTTCCCCAAAATAAGAGAAGGCGAATGTGTCGGCTCCAATTCCTCCCGTCAGAACATCACTTCCTTTATCGCCGTGGAGAATATCATCTCCTTCACCCCCCAAAACGGTATCGTTCTCCTGGCCTCCGTAAATCGTATCGTTACCGGAGCCACCATCTGCCGTATCATCTCCCCGACCGGCCAGAATCAGGTCATTCCCACCGCCACCACTAACGCTGTCATCTCCCTTATCGCCGAAAACCTGATCATTTCCTTCCCCCCCCAGGACGATATCATTACCCTGACCCCCATAAACGCGATCGTCTCCGGAACCGCCATCGACGAAATCCTCGCCCTGGTTCCCCTGAACGAAGTCATCATCGTCTCCGCCGTAAACGGCATCGTTCCCTTCGCCGCCGTAAACTTCATCTTGGCCGGAACCGCCACTGACGATATCGTCGCCTTTGTCTCCGAAGACTTCATCATCGCCGTCTCCGCCGTCAACGGTGTCGTTGTCCTGGCCGCCGTGGGCGGTGTCTTGGCCGGGTCCGCCATCGATGAGATCTTCGCCTTGGTTGCCTTGAAGAAAGTCGTCACCCTCGCCGCCCGCGGTGGTATCATTTCCCAAGCCCCCGGCGAATTCGTCGTTATTGTTCCCGCCGGTGAGATTGTCATTGCCCGGTCCGCCGGCAAAGATATTCGGCTGTTCCGTGGCTCCCCGGAAGATCAAACTTCCGTCGGAGAGCTCTTCGATTTGAGGGGTTTCAATAATTTGTGACATGGTGGAGGACTTTCCTAATACAAAGAGCAACTCATGATTGATCGGGCGATCGGCACCTTAATGACATTGATTCCCACTCTTGAAATGGGGGGTAGGTGAAGGGATATCGCAACAGACTCTAATGGTTAGCTGGATCTTCTCACCCTGTCTCAAATCTGATGGTTCGCAATTGTGCAGTCGTCCGACACCAGATTACTGCACAAACTACTTCTTTACTCCAGCCACAAAGCCACTCATCCGGACAGAACATCGATCATTCTCACCCGTCCGGCGTGTTATATCAAATCCAGTTGAATGCTCGGAACAAAACGGGTTGGATATCCAAACCGCTTGGGAATCAATTCCCTTTTCTTGTCGCTCAAATCATATTCAGATGATTGGGGAGGTTTAGGAGGGGATAACCGCATCTGATCTCATAGCAATGAGCGATCGTGTGTTTACAATCAGCATAAAAAAAATGCAGGGTTATCACTAACCCTACATTTCAAATAATGTTCGATGAGTTTTGGGGAGCTGATCATTGTGGCTCCCAACTGAAAATCACTTGAATAAAATTCCGATCGCGATCCGTTAAACTCTAGAACAGCTCGAAATCGCCGCCATCGATAGTCGGATTTCCCGCGAAGGTAGCCACGAGATCCCCGTCGAAGTACAGTTGGCCAGTGGTTTCGTTGTATTCCAATCCAGAGCCAGTCGGTGCCCCAGTGATGACTGTAAAATTCCTCGTGTTATACCCGGCGGCGATGCTGAGGGCAATGGAATCTTCACCGGCCACGAAGTCGGTAACGATATCGCCATCGGGGGTGGAAGTGAAGGCAAAGGTATCAGACCCAGCGCCACCGGTCATGACGTCGCTGCCTTTGTCCCCGGCGATGAAGTCGTTACCGGCTCCGCCTTGGACGCTGTCGCTGCCTTGACCGCCATACATGATGTCGTTGCCGTCGCCACCTTGGAGAAGGTCGTTGTCTTGTTCCCCGTAGAGAATGTCGTCTCCTTCGCCGCCTTGAAGGACATCATCGCCTTCGTTACCGCGCATGATATCATTGCCGGCACCACCAGCTAAGGTGTCGTTACCCTTGTCGCCCCCCATCAGATCGGCTCCATCTCCGCCGTACAGGAGGTCGTTGCCCTGACCGCCGTAGAGTAGATCGTTACCGTCTAAGCCATAGATGGTATCGTTACCTTGGTTGCCGTAGATCTCGTTGTCACCCGTACCGCCAACGAGGGAGTCGTTCCCCCCGCCTGTTATGTCATCGCCGTAGATGATCATACTGGGGTTATCACCCGCAACGATGGTATCTGCATCTGAGCTACCGACGACTATGGAAGCACCTGCGCTTGATTCCGCAGGAGTTCCATCGGGGTTGAGCGCTGCATTAACACCGGGCTGAATTCTTATACTTTGACCGGACGCGAGGGGTCGGATCGTAACGGCTCCATTCACACCTGGGCCGATGACAACGTCGGCTACCTGTGGATTAATATCGGCTATATTTGACATGAGTGCTCCTCACGAGTATTGGACAATTGAACAATTTTCGACAATTGGGATTCTACAATAGGAGTCTGGATATGTGGTAGGTTTGTGAGTGATTTTGGCTAAATTGTGCTGAACTTTATCGATCTACAAGCCAATTCTCACTTTATTTATCCGAAACAATATGGGCAACACCCCGAACTATTTGTGCCTCATCAATTGAGGTTAAGATCCGGAGAGTTTGTGAAACTTAGACCTAGGGTTTTGGCTGGCATTACCGATCGCTAATGCTTCTAGAGAATTCCTCCAAAATTCAAGATGAATCAAAAAATCATCATTAGCTTAACAGATCGTGCCGAACCCTGGCAATAGCTCGAACACTTTCAACTCAACACTCCCCCAACACTTGATATATCAAGCGTTACAAACTCTCCATTTCGGAGGGGGCCAATTTCCCCTCGGGCTGGAACTGGCCGTTCAAAAGATCCGTCTCGGCGTACCAATTGGGCAATTTTGGAAATTGGATCATCGATCGCGCGGACAGATCTCCGGCTTTTTTAGGAAGACGCAAGCCGTGGGGGAAAGGTTCCAAAATTTTTCTCGGAGCGGCGAGGGCACCCTGACAACCCTTTCAAACCTCCGTATCATCGGGGATCTGGATCTCCAGACCGTTGAGCGATCGCCCCGGATCGGCTAAAATTCTCACGGGTGGCGGGATATCCTCCCCGCCCCATTTCCGATCCCCGGCCACCTCCGAGTGCTTGCATCCCAACATCCACGACCAACAACCTCCATGACAGATCGGCATTTTCTCACACATCGGGTTTTTCTGAGTCATCAATTGAGCCCATCCCCGTTTCGATTTCCAACATGGCGGCGGCTGGGCATCGGCCTCCTGATCGCGCCCCTCGCCCTCGGGCCGATCGCCCCCCTTCTCCCGACCGCATCGGCGATCGCGGCGGGACGAGTCGCAGAAAACGGAGGAGATGGGACACCCGCAACCCTTCCCCCCACCCGAATTTCCCAACAACCCGCCGCGGCCCAAATCCTCCACGTCGATCCCGCCCGGGGCATCGACAGCGCCGGTTCCACGGGCTCCGAAGCGGGTCCGTTTCGCAGCATCACCTACGCCCTACAAAAGGCGACCCCCGGCACCGTGATCCAGTTGGCACCGGGCACCTACAGCCAGGAGACGGGGGAAGCCTTCCCCATCACCCTCAAGCCGGGGGTGACGCTCCGGGGGGACGCGGCCACCAACGGCCAGACCGTGGCGATCGTCGGCGGGGGCAATTACGTCAGCCCCACCTTCGCCCGCCAAAATGTCGGCATCCGCACCCTCGGCGACAGCCAAATTGTCGGCGTCACCCTCACCAACCCCAACACCCGGGGGACGGCGCTGTGGGTGGAAAATTCCCACCCCACCATCACCAATTCCACCTTCGTCAACAGCCAGCGGGACGGCATTTTTATCAGCGCCGAGGGAGACCCCCAAATTCTCGACAATCTTTTTTCCCAAAATGCGGGCAACGGGATCTCCGTGGCGCGATCGGGCCGGGGGGTGATTCAAGGCAACTTGTTCCAAAATACCGGCTTCGGCATTTCCGTCAATGACGAAGCCTCGCCCCAAATCGTCAAAAACCGGATCGTGGAAAACCGGGACGGGGTGGTGGTGTCCCACGCCGCGCAGCCGATATTGCGAAATAACCTGATCGAAAACAACAGCCGGGATGGCATCGTCGCGATCGCCCAGGCCCAACCTGACCTGGGGACACCGGACGATCCCGGGGGCAACGTGATCCGCAACAACGATCGCTACGACCTCTACAACGCCACCCGAGGGTACACCATTTCGGCGATCGGCAACGAAATCGACGAATCTCGCATTTCCGGCCCGGTGGAATTCGTGGCGGCGGCAGTCGAACCCCCGGACGTGGGCATCGAACTCGGCGCCATTTCCGACCTGCGGGGACATTGGGCGCAATCTTACATCGAAGCGCTGGTCGCCCGGGGCATCATGTCCGGATTTGAGGACGGTTCCTTCCGCCCGGACGAACCCGTGACCCGCGTCCAATTTGCCGCGATCGTCCGCAACGCCTTTTCCCCCGCCCCCCAGCAACCGCCGGGGGAATTCGCCGACGTTTCCGGCGACTTTTGGGGATACGAAGCGATTCAAACCGCCTACCGGGCCGGGTTCCTGTCCGGATACCCCGACGGCCAGTTTCGCCCCGGCGAACCCATCACCCGCATTCAGGGGATCGTCGGTCTGGCCCAGGGCCTCGGCTACCGCTCGGACAATGTGGACGTTTTGTCCCTCTACCAAGATGCCGGCGAGATTCCCAATTGGGCCGGGCCCGCCGTGGCGGGGGCGACCGCCCAAAATCTGGTGGTGAACTATCCTGACCCGGATCGGTTGAACCCCAACCGCCTCGCGACCCGGGCCGAAGTCGCGGCCTTCGTCTACCAAGCCCTGGTCAACGCGGGGGAGGCGGAAGCGATCGCCTCCCCGTACCTGGTGAGCGTCCCGTAGTTGGGGAGTGGGGAGCCAGGGGAGGCGGAGGAGGCAGGGGAGTCAAATCCTATCTGTGTTCTTCCTCGGCTTGACCGTTGCTTGACCGTTGCCTGACCGAAGCCCAGACCCGATCCGAATCAATGCCACTAACCAGCTCTCCGAGATCGGGGAGCTGGCAGTGGGGTGGGTTTGATTATGGTTAGGGTCTTTATTCGGCTGACCCCAATTGAAGGTAAATGGGCATTTATCGTTAGGGTCTTTATTTGGCTGACCCCAATTGATCCTTGTACTGTATTGTTGCAGGGATCATGACATCACCCGATGTTTCGTAATATTTTCTTTATTTTCGTTTCTTTGCGAGATGTTTAGGTTTGTCTAGCGATGTGAAGTTATGTTAATCGGACGGGGGCGATCGCGACTCCAGGCGAAACAGCCAGATCATCAGGGCCACGATGCCCACCTGGAGGGCAAAATTGGGGAGGGCGGAGGCGACATCCCGGCCGGCGATCAGTTTGGAGAGGAACACGACGGCCCCGATGAAGCCCGAAGCCCCGAAAGAAATGTATATAAATTTTCGTAAACCCCGGTAAGGCGCCTTGGCTTCGGCCCGGAGGCGCTTGTAAATTTCGGGGTCGAGATTTTTGGGATTGCGGCGATCGCGTTTGGGATCGGACATAACTGTAATGCAATTTAAGCTGGGTAGATTTAGCTATTGTATGACGTCGGGAGTCGGGAATCGGGAGTCGGGAATCGGGAATTTATCAGTTATCAGTTATCAGTTATCAATTATCAATTCTCAATTCTCAATTCTCAGCGCAGCAGCAAAATCACCGTCTGCAGCGACCCGACGATGACGCCGAGGAAGCCGCCCAAATTGACGATCGCCTGCAACTCGCTTTTGACGATCCCGTTCACCGCCACCTCCAACTGTTGCGGGGAGGTACTCATTATCCGTTCGACAATCACCCGATCTAAGTTGACAATCGGAATCGCCTTGGCGACGAGATTCTCCAGATCCTTCTCCAGATAGCGTTCCAACACCAACGCCAACTCCCGGCTGACCATTCCCAGGGAATCGCTGAGGACCGGGGAATTCTGGAGACGCTTCAAAATCAACGCCGACACCCTTTCCCAGTCGATAGATTGGGTCAACCCCTGGATCAGGTCGATGCCCTGGGTCTGGAGGTAGTCCCGCACCGTATCCCGCATGGTTTTCCGCAACTCCCGCACCGTCGAGAGGGGCAAATTGGCTCCGGACAGATTTTGCAACCATTCTTGCAAGCGTTCCCGGGCGCCGAGGGAGGTCAACAATTGCGCCAGACGCCGGTTGGTTTCTTCCTTCTCGTCCAGGCAAAAGGTCCGCAGGCGGGTGAGGGTACTCCGCAGGCCGAACAGGTTGGCGACCACCCAATAGGTGCCCGTGGTTTGCTCCCGAAATCCTTCGTCGATGATGGAAATGTTGCGGTCGGTGAGGAAGTCGATCAAGGCCTGCCGCAGCACTTCCGGGGGAATCACCCGATCTAAGAGCCAGTCCGAGAGTTGTCGCGCCTGTCGGTCGCCGAGTTGAAACTCCAACATGACGCGATCGAAGATTTGGTTGAGTTGGGGTTCCAAAAAATCTTCCCGGCGGGCCAGCACCCGCAACACCCGAGGCAGGGACTCCCCCAGAAAGTCCCGCAGGATGCCGGCTAGAATTTTGGCGGTTTTTTGTTCCGTATCAGCTTTGACCTGGGCCAGGGCGAGTTGCAGCAACCAGAGGATGGTCGCTTCGATGCGTTCGGTTTTCAACAGGCGGCGGGCGATGTTTTGCAGTTCTTCCGGGGTGAGGAGGGACTGCAGGATCGTGTCGGACACCCGCTGCGCCAGACGTTCTTGGTTGCGGGGGATGAGACCCGGGGTGAAGGGGAGTCGCCGTCCCGCGATTTTGACCGCTTTGTAGGGGCGGAACAGCATTTTGATCGCCAGGTCGTTGGTGAAGTAGCCGATGATACCCCCCAACACTGGGGGGACGATCAAAATCGACACGTCTGACCAATTGACCATGTATTTTCTCTCAGAGACCTGCGGCGCGGCGATCGCGCTACGGACGGGATTTGGTGACGACCAATACTCCCATCATACCGCCCGCGATGGTATAGTGTTTAGCCTCGGGGAAACCGGCGTTTCGGGCGATCGCGACCTGTTCGGGACCGGTGGGGAATTTTTCCAAGCTGGGGTTGAGGTAGGCGTACTCGTCTCGGAATCCGAAGGAGCGGGCGACGGGGACGACGACGTCATCGAGATACCACCGTTGGAACTGCTGCCATCCAGTTTGTCCGGGGCGGTGGAAGTCCAAAATGGCCGCGGCGGCGCCGGGTTTGAGGACGCGGCGGAGTTCGGCGAGGCTGCGGGGGATGTCCGCCACATTTCGCAGGCCGTAACCCATCGTGGCGCAGTCGAAGCTGTCGTCGGGGAAGGGCAGGTCGAGGACGTCCGCCTCCACCCAGGTGATGGGGGCTGTGGGGATGGTGAAGGGGGGTTTGCGATCGCGGGCCACGGCCAGCAGTCGGCCGGAAAAGTCCACCCCGACCGCCTCTCCGGAACGGCCGATCGCCTGGGCCAACAGTCGCGTCAGGTCGCCGCTGCCGCAGCACAGATCCAAACCCCGATCGCCGGAACTCGCGCCGCTCCACTTGACGGCCATTTGTTTCCAGATCCGGTGAGAACCCAGACTCAGCCAGTCGTTCATGCGATCATAAACCGGGGCGATGCGGTCGAACAGATCCCGGACCTGTTCGGAGTTTCCGACTTCGATTTCTCCCTTGTCTTGAACCATAATTATTGGAGTCGGTGCAGGTGAGAGAACACCAGCGCCATTTCCTGGGTGACGAGGTGAACTGTATCCAGGTCGTCCGGGGACAGTTGGCAGGGTTTTTGCCACTGAAGAGACAGCAGGCCCACGATCCCCTCGCGGTCGAGGATGGGGGAACAGAGGTGGGCCTGGATGTCGGCGGTTTTGTAGCGATCGCACTCGGCCAGGTCGGAGTTGGCTGGAATGTTGACTTCGCACTGTAGGGTGCGGGCGGCGATCGCTTCTCCGACCAGGGGATCGTCCTTCAGCCAAGTGTCGGCGTCCGTGACGATGCCGTATCCGGCGGCGGGGGAGTCCGGGTTGTCCGCCACCATCGGTTGCAGAACCACCGCATCGGCCCCCAGATCTTCTCCGACGGAACTCGCGATCGCCCTCAACGTCTCTTCCAACGCCTCCGCCTTCAGCGCCAGATCCATGATGGTCGCCAGCAGTCGGGTTTGCTTTTGGGCCCGCTGCAGTTCCTCAGTCCGCTGCTTGAGGAGTTCGTAAGTTTCCGCAGCCCGCTGGACGACGGTTTTCAGTTCGTTCGGGTCCCAGGGCTTCGTGATGTACTTGTAGACCTGGCCGGAATTGATCGCGTCCACCAAGTCTTCGATGTCGGTGAACCCCGTCAAAATGATCCGAACCGTATTCGGGAACTGCGGCACGGTTTTGCTGAGAAACTCCGTCCCCTTCATTTCGGGCATCCGCTGGTCGGAGATGATCACCGCCACCTCCCCCTCCGCCGCCAAGATCTCCAGGGCTCGCTTTCCACTCTCAGCTTTAAAAACGCTAAAATCGCGCCGAAATGTGCGGTAAAGCAAATCCAGATTGTCTGGCTCGTCATCTACCACCAGCATTTTCGGTTTTTTGGGTCGTTTGCTACTCATCAACTGGCGCTTTATCGTTTCGAGGTCTGGATTATCAAATTCCATACTATTTATATATTATGAGCGATTCATCCTTTGCCACACCCGAACCGTTCTCACTTCAGCCCGAAGCGAATAGGAATAAACTGCTCACGGCCAGTCCGAGGGCAATGAGGGCAACCCACAGAAATTGATTGTCCTTGGTGTTCACTTGGCTCAGATCGAGCGGTTCCTCTTCCATTTTTTGGGTTTGGGAGCGGGATGTCGAAGCGCCCCCCGACTTGGCGCTGGCCACCGCAAAGTTCTTGCCGTCGGTGTCGATATCGCTCAGGTCGGGAATTTCGACGAGTCCTTCCGAGTCCGGGCTGAGTTTGGGGGCCTCCAGAATTTCCAGGAGGCGGCGGGACTGTTTTCGGGTTTCCCAACTCGGGTGGAACTTCAGGGAGCGGCACAGGGCGATCGCATCTTGCCGATCGCCCGCCGCGTCGTAGGCCGTCGCCAGCCAAAGTTGCACCTCCCCCCCCAGCCGGGAAGCCGTTTCCACGCGATCGCGGGCCGTTTCCAAATGTCGTACCGACTGGCGGTATCGCCCTTGCTCGAATGCAATTTTTCCGGATTGGAATTCGGTCAAGATCCGATCTAATTCTGGTGAACTCACGAGACTGAATATTTGGCGTACAACGTTTCATGCATAGGTGCGGATTAGATGAATCGCACTAAAATTCATCGTAATTGTCGGGGACATCACCCGCTTCATTGTCCCGACGCGATCCCAACATTTGCAGGTCATCGACGACAATCACCGGACTCGAACGTTCCGCCCCGGTATTGCGATCGGACCAAGTATCAATTTTCAATTGCCCTTTCACCCCGACCAAACGTCCCTTGCGGACGTAATTGGAGGCAATTTCAGCCGTCTTGCCCCACATCTCCAGATTGAACCAGTCGGGTTTATCGCTGTTGCGACTCCGGCGATCGACGGCTAAACTCAACCGACATTTCACCGTCCCCGACTCAAAATATTTCACGTCCGGATCGCTGCCCACCCGTCCCACGAGCGTCACCACATTCAAACTCATCTGATACCTCCAATCTGTCTCAATCCCAATTTTACGGGCGATCGCACCGTTTATTGTATCAAAAGCAGAGTTGGGAGTGTGTGAATTGTAGGGGCCCCTGGCTTGCGCCCTAATTTTAGATTTCAGATGTCCCCAAATCAACTTAACATCCCGGCCACGCAGGCGGTCATGAAGCAGGCCAGGGAACCCGCCACCATCGCCGGGACGCCCAGTCGGGCCAGGTCGGGTTGCCGTTCCGGTGCCATGCCGGAGATGCCGCCAATTTGGACGGCGATCGATCCGATGTTGGAAAAGCCGCACAAAGCGTAGGTGGAGATCAAAATCGCCCTCGGGGAGAGGGTCGGGCCGGCTTCCGGAGAAGTGGAATTTTCGATCAGTCGTTGCAGATCTAAATAGGCGATAAATTCATTTAAAAATGTCTTTTTTCCGAGTAATATACCGACCTGGCGACAGTCCTCCCACGGCACGCCCATCAGCCAAGCGACGGGGGCGAAGACGAACGAAAAAATCCATTCTAATGACAATTGCGTCACCCCGATTCCGGTTCCGACCCATCCCAAAATGCCATTGACCAACGCCAATAATCCCAAAAACGCGATCAGCATCGCCGCCACATTCAAGGCGAGTTTCATCCCCTCCGACGCGCCGATCGCCGCCGCGTCGATCGCATTTGCCGAGGTGGGTTTGACTTCGATTTTCACCTGTCCCGCCGTGGGGGAAACTTCGGTTTCCGGATAAAAGACTTTGGAAATGGCGAGGGCGGCGGGGGCAGACATCACCGAGGCGGCGATCAGGTGTTCGGCGGGGACTCCGAAGGAGATATAAGCGGCCAAAACGCCCCCGGCGACGGTGGCGAATCCCCCGGTCATGACCGCGTGGAGTTCCGATCGCGTCATCGTAGAAATGTAGGGTTTGATCAACAGCGGGGCTTCGGTCTGGCCGACGAAAATATTGGCGGAACAGGAGAGGGTTTCCGAACCGGAAGTTTTCATCGTCCGCACCATCACCACCGCCACCCATTCCACCACCTTCTGCAAAATTCCGTAGTGATACAGTATCGTTATAAAGGAGGAAAAAAAGATGATAGTTGGCAGGACTTTGAAGGCGATGAAATGTTCCTCGAATCCCTCGCCGAATAAGAATTGCGCCCCGGCATCAGAAAAATTTAGGAATTGGGTAACCATATCGCCGAGGGCTTTAAATATGGCCAGTCCGAGGGGAATTTTTAATATAAAAATCGCCAAGAAAATTTGCAGGGCGATCCCCCACAGCACCGGACGCCACCGCACCGCCTTGCGATCGACGGAAAAGAGATAAGCCAATCCCACGAAAACCACGAGTCCGATCGCCGAAATTACCCGTTCCATGTAAGAAAGTGAAAAATGAAAAGTGAAAAGTGAAAAATTGGGGTGGATGGGATTCGCCCTCTTCCCATTCCCGACTCCCGACTCCCGACTCCCCACTCGGAAGCCGGCAAGCGATAAGATAGAACATTAGCACTATCGGAGCCCGCACCGGGCTACAGTTCCATGTCTCGACCCATTGTTGCCATTATCGGACGCCCCAATGTGGGGAAGTCTACCTTAGTCAACCGTCTCACGGCTACCCAGGACGCGATCGTTCACGACGAACCGGGGATCACCCGCGATCGCACCTACCGCCCCGCATTTTGGCAGGATCGGGAGTTCGTGGTGGTGGATACGGGGGGGCTGGTGTTCGACGACGAAACGGAGTTCCTGCCGCTGATCCGCGAACAGGCTTTGATGGCCTTGGCGGAGGCGACGACAGCGATTTTCGTCGTGGACGGACAGACCGGGCCGACGGGGGGGGACGAAGCGATCGCCAGTTGGCTGCGGGGACACCAGGTCCCGGTGTTGCTGGCGGTGAACAAGTGCGAATCTCCCACCCTCGGCATCACCCAGGCGGCGCAGTTTTGGGAGTTGGGGTTGGGAAATCCGTTTCCGATTTCCAGCATCCACGGCAGCGGGACGGGGGAACTGCTCGACGCCCTGATGGAACACCTGCCCCCCGCCGACGAGGTCTCCGACGAGGAGGAGTTGCGGGTGGCGATCGTGGGACGGCCGAACGTGGGCAAATCCAGCCTGTTGAATGCGTTTTTGGGGCAGGAACGGGCGATCGTCAGCCCCATTTCCGGCACGACTCGGGACGCGATCGATACGGTGGTGGAACGCAACGGCCAGATTTACCGTTTGATCGATACGGCGGGAATTCGCCGGAAAAAGCACGTCGAGTATGGGGCGGAGTTTTTCGGGATCAACCGGGCGTTCAAGGCGATCCGTCGGGCGGATGTGGTGTTGTTCGTCATCGATGCCGAGGAGGGGGTGACGGACCAGGATCAGAAGCTGGCGGGGCGGATTTCCGACGACGGGCGGGCCTGTGTGATCGTGGTGAATAAATGGGATGCGATCGAGAAGGATACTTATACCATTTTGGATTTTGAGAAGGTGTTGCGATCGCGGTTGTATTTCCTCGACTGGGCGTCCATGATATTTGTCAGCGCCAAAACCGGACAGCGGGTGAACAAAATTTTGGCCCTGACAGACCAGGCGGCCCAAGAACACCGGCGTCGGGTGTCCACGGCGGTGATCAACGAAGTGATCGAAGAGGCGGTACGCTGGCACTCCCCCCCCACGAACCGCCAGGGACGCCAGGGAAAAATTTACTACGGCACCCAGGTCAGTTCCCGACCGCCGACGATCGTTTTATTTGTCAACGATCCCAAGCGGTTCGGGGACAATTACCGTCGCTACATGGAAGGCCAGTTCCGGCAACAACTGGGATTTTCCGGGACGCCGATCCGGCTGATGTGGCGGGGCAAGGCGATGCGGGAAGTGGAGCGGGGTTCGGCCAACCGGGCCACGCGGGTCTGAATCGAGAATTGAAGACGAACTGATCTTTCTATGGATTTATTGCGATCGCTCCCCATCGGCCTGTATCTGGAACAGCCGATCACCTGGCTGCACCGCCTCGACGCCCGGATCAAGTTGGTCTGGCTGATGAGTTTTTTACTCGCCCCCCTGCTGGCCAGTTCCCTCTGGCGCCTGGGGTTGGTGGGCCTGCTGATCCTGATTACGCTGACGGCGCGAATTCCCCTGCGGGTTTGGAAACGGCAGATGGGTTGGCTGCTGATGTTCTGCGGGTTGCTGTTCGCGATCAGTTGCATCCTCCCCGACGGCTTGACGGTGGAACACCAACCCCGCCTGCCGCCGGACGAGATCGCGTTTTCTCTGGGGGAAACTGCCGAGAACGCCGCACCGCTACCCCAACCGACGCCCTACCGCTACGTCCTCATAGTTCAGGGTCCCCTGACCGTTACTCGCTATTCCTTGGATTTGGGGTTGCGGATCAGTACGCTGCTGTTTACTTTGGTTTACAGCACCAATCTGTATTTGCTGACGACGGCTTCAGAGGAAATTGCGGCGGGATTGGAAAGTTTGATGAAGCCGCTGCGGTGGCTGAAAATTCCGGTGACGGAAATTGCCCTGACACTTACTCTCTCGCTGCGATTTTTTCCGCTGGTATTGGAGGAAATTCAGAATTTGTATCGGTCGGTACGGACTCGGGCGATCGATTGGAAAAAATTGGGCCTGCGGCGGGCGACCCAAATTTGGCTGTTGGTGGCGGAACGACTGCTGGAGAATTTACTGTTGAGGGCCGAGCAAATTTCCAACGCCATGAAGGTGCGGGGGTTCACCAGTCCGAACCGACACCGGGTCGAGTGGCATCAGCTCCGCATCCGCTGGCGGGATTGGATCGCGCTGGCGGGCCTGACGCTGTTTTGGGGATTGCGCTTGATTTGGGGCTGGGAACCTTGAGGCATCGGGAAAAATCTTTCTCTTTTGTCAGACTTGAAAAGTTGCCGGGAGAATGTCAAGATATATCGGCGGATCTTCGACGCGAAACCGATCGCGGTTTCGGGTCTCCGGCGTTCTGCGATGCGGCGATCGCGGGATTCCCGCCATTCAACTGCTCCAGTTTTCGACAATGCCGACCCTTGCATTAAGCTGATTGAAGCGATTATTTGCTGACTTTGAGGTTGAATGACAACTGAAACTTACATGAACCATCCCAACTTCGGCTTACTTTTCAAAGTTTGCCCGGTTGAAGATAATCAAGAGTTATTTACGACCCTTTACGCCCAGCGCCTCTTTTTTTTAGTGACCCAATCGCCCGCCGGATTGAAGTTTGAACCCATCAGTCGCTCGGATGCCAGATTGTTGGTGGAAATTCGCCTGCGGATGTTGCGACGCACGGGCCAGGAGGAGGCCCTCCGAAAACTGCAATCCATCCACCACCGCACGTTTCAGTAACCGTTGATCTGGTATCAGTGCGCGATCGCGGTTGGAAATGCCCCGCAAGTCCTCTCAAGTCCGACCTAAATCTCTCAAACCGCTTCTCCCTCCCGTCAATTTTTGACTTTTAGTGAGATGCCGGACGCCACCCCAGACAGATTTTCGATATGAGTGATTCGATCGCCGAACAAATTGCCAATATTCGCGCTTCCATCCCCCCCTCCGTGCGACTCGTCGCCGTGACCAAAACGGTGTCCGCCGATGCAATTCGAGTCGCCTACGCCGCCGGGGTGCGGGATTTCGGAGAAAATCGGGTTCAGGAGGCGGAGGCTAAACAGGAACAATTGCGAGATCTCACGGATATCACCTGGCACCTGATCGGCCACGTCCAGAGTAACAAAGCGGCGCGGGCGATCGCCAATTTTGATTGGATTCATTCGGTGGACAGTTTGAAACTCGCCAAGCGGCTTGATCGCCTAGCCCGGGAACAGTCGCGATCGCCGCACGTCTGTTTTCAGGTGAAAATCTTGCCAGACCCCAACAAATACGGTTGGACTGTCCCCGAATTGATGGCCGACCTGCCGAAATTGGACGCCTGCACGGCCCTAAAAATTCAAGGTCTGATGACAATCCCCCCCCAGGGATTGGACGAAACCGAGACGCGATCGGTGTTCGAGGCCACCCGAGAATTGGCCGATCGCATCCGGTCGCAAAATTGGGATCACATCCAAATGCGGGAATTGTCGATGGGAATGTCGGCCGACTATTTACTCGCCGTAGAAGCGGGTGCGACTCTGATCCGGCCCGGACAGAGTATATTTGGTAAGAGAAAGATATAGACGAGAGCGTATTTTTTCTGTCAAGATGACCGAGTACAGAAAAACTCAGAATAGTAAACCCCTCCGGGCTAACCCGTGAGGAGAGTTCGGTCGGGGTTCGGAGTTTCGATGGAGAGTACACCGTGAATACACTGTTTGGCAAACTTCGGGATTTCGTGGGACTCAACGAATCCGTTGAGTACGACTACGAATACGATGAAATGGAAGGGGACCAGTACCAGACCATGTACCAGCAAGCCCCCCAACCGCAGGCGGCCCCCCTCGTCGCCGAGGAGGAACGCCGCAGCCCCCGCCGCGGGCGGGAAAGAACCGTCGGCACCGTCGGCGGCAGCAATCTTACACCTGAGTCAGTAGGAGTGGGTTCAACCGGAATGAATAATAACGTGATTGGAATGCCAGGAGCGCTCAACGGGATTTCCGAGGTGATGGTGATGGAGCCGCGCACCTTTGAAGAAATGCCCGCCGCCATCCGCGCCCTCAAAGAGCGCAAGTCCGTCGTTTTGAATCTGACGATGATGGACCCCGACCAAGCCCAGCGGGCCGTGGATTTTGTCGCCGGCGGCACCTATGCCCTCGACGGCCACCAAGAGCGCATCGGGGAGAGCATCTTCCTGTTTACGCCCAGTTGCGTTCAGGTCAGAACCCAATCCGGCGTGGCCAACGAAGTTCCGGGCGTCCGTCCCCGCATGGCTCCGACGGCGAGTTCCGTCTGGCAACCGGAGAAAATCCAGGCTATCCAGTAGTTGTTTTCAATTGGAACCTCGGCAACCGGTGGCCGCGAGCCCCTCAGCGGTACGAGTCAAAAACGGTCACGGTTGCTCAATAGGGAATAGGGAATAGGGAATAGGGAATAGGGAATAGGAAATAGGGAATAGGTAACATTTCACTTTTCACTTTCCCCACACTCCATACCAGAAGTGAGAAATTCTTCACTTCTGACTTGTGACTCCTCACTCCTCCTGATC
The DNA here is from genome assembly GCF_035615495.1 of Lyngbya sp. CCY1209. Taxonomy (GTDB): domain Bacteria; phylum Cyanobacteriota; class Cyanobacteriia; order Cyanobacteriales; family Microcoleaceae; genus Limnospira. The sequence goes on from NZ_JAJENU010000647.1 coordinate 29,880, forward strand.
GATGAGTGTTCAATGCGATTTAGAAAAGATTTATGACAGGGTTTAAATTTGGGGCGATCGGCGGCGGGGTGATGGCAGAGGCGCTGCTGTCTCGCCTCCTGGCGCGACAGGTGTACCAGCCCTCGGAAGTCATCGTCAGCGACCCCTCGCCGGCTCGGCGGGAGTCCCTTTCTCAACAGTATGGCGTGGCTCTCACCTCCGAGAATCGCGAGGCTGCAGGGGCTTCTGAGGTGGTGTTGCTGGCCGTGAAGCCCCAGATCTTCGGCGCGATCGCTTCGGATTTGGCCGCGGTGCCGCCGGAGACGCTGGTCTTGTCAATTTTGGCCGGGACGACCCTGGAAACGTTGCAGGGGGCTGTCCCCGATCGCCCCGTGATTCGGGTGATGCCCAATACCCCCGCAACGGTGGGGGCGGGGATGAGCGCCCTGGCCTCCGGAAAACGGGCGGAAGCCGTCCACGTCGAGCGGGCCACGGAAATTCTGTCGGCGGTGGGGGACGTGGTGGAAGTCCCGGAATATTTGATGGATGCGGTGACGGGTTTATCGGGTTCGGGTCCCGGATACGTCGCCGTGATGGTCGAGGCCCTGACGGACGGTGGGGTGGCGGCGGGACTGCCTCGGGCGATCGCGGCTAAGTTGGCTTTGAGTACCGTCTGGGGCACGGCCCAACTGCTGCGGGAAACGGAACTGCACCCGGCCGAACTCAAGGATCGCGTCACCAGTCCGGGGGGCACGACGATCGCCGGAATCGCTCAATTGGAGGCGGCGGGTTTTCGCTCGGCTTTAATTGAGGCGGTGCGGGCGGCGCGCGATCGCTCCCGGGAATTGGGAAGTTAAATTGAATTGATAATTGACAATGGATAATTGATAATTAATTGTTCCTCTTCCCCACGGTATTTGTACGATTTGTGAAATCGTTTTAATAAGAATTGTAAATTTTTCGGCGAAGAGGGGTTGACAGGGGGCGACGGCTGGCGGTATGATATTGACAAGGTTCTTAATAATGGGGTGGTCGCAAAAATTTTATTTCAATCACCACTCCCATTATCTAAAATAATACCGGAAGTCAAGCCCAAAATCAACCCCCCTCAAAAAAAAGTCGAAATTTTTAATATTTTTTTAATTTTTTCAAAACAAAAACATAGCAGTGAGCGATCGCGTCAAGAATCCGCTCCGGCTGCGAGACTCCCGCGCTGTCATTTCCGATTCGGCATCGGGAGTCCGTCAATTTCCGCTGTTGGCTGATGCCATTCCCCAGTCGATTTTGCGATCGCTCCCCGACTTTTCCCCGGATTGAAAAACGGTATTTGTACGATTTTTGGGAGCAGGCGCGGCGGGATGAGATCGGGGCGGAACGAAATTTTAGAGAAGTGGTGAAATCGTTTTAATAAGAATTGTAAAGTTTGTGGCGCGGAAGGGTTGACAGGGGGGCGCGATCGGCGGTAAAATCTTGACAAAGTTGCGAATAATGGAGTGGTTGCACAAATTTTATTTTCGTCACTATTCCAATTATATAAAATAATACGGGAAGTCAAGTCAAAAATCAAGCTTTCTTCCCAAAAACGACGAAATTTTTAACATTTTTTTATTTTTTAAACAACAAAAAGATCGCCAGTATGGCGATCGCGTATGAACGAATCCAAGAAAGCCCGAAAACTCTGAAAGGGCTTTGGTTGTCCCGACTCCCGACTCCCGACTCCCGACTCCCGACTCCCGACTCCCGACTCTCGACTCCCGCGCCCACGCATGGGGGAGGATTGGACACTCCCCGACTCTGCGGCGTGGGAATTGGTCGGTATCAGAACGAAGGACACAGAGAAAAAGCATTCGCCGTCCGAGTTGAGAGAATCAGTCGAGATGCCGATTTCCGATCAAAGTGCGATCGCGCCTTTACTGGGTTTCCACCGACAATTTCTGACCGATGCGGGGTTCTTTCCCCTGCAACAACCGCTCGATATTGGTGCGGTGACGCCAGATGACGTAGGCACCCGCCGCCACGGCGAACAGTTGGTAGGGGAGGGGTTGTCCGGTGACGATCATCAGGGCCGAAATGGCGATCGCGCCGGCGATCGAACCCAAAGAGACGATCCGAAAACTCGCCAAAACCACCGCAAAAACGGTTAGCGTCGCCAAAGCCAGCACCCAATTGAGAGCGAACAAAATCCCCAAACTGGTGGCGACGGACTTGCCCCCCTTGAAACCGATCCACAGCGATGTGGTGTGGCCCACCACCGCCGCCAAGCCGGAAAGAGTCGCCACCCAGTAGGCGAGGGCGTCGGGATTTTGAATCCCGGCTTCCAGGGCGATCTGGCGGGTGGCGGGGAGGGAGTAGGCGGCGAAAATCATCGCGATCGCCGCGGCCCCTTTCAAGATATCCACCAACAGGACGGCGAGGGCCGGCCCCTTGCCGCAGGTTCTCAGGACGTTGGTGGCCCCCGTCGAGCCCGATCCCTGTTCCCGAATATCGATCCCGTAAAACCAGCGGCCGATGGCGTACCCGGTGGGGATCGATCCCAGCAGGTAGGCGGCGGCCAAGAGCCCTCCATTCAAGACGAACCACTCAATCATGTTTAACCCATTCCCTTTAAAAGTTCGATCATCGGATTCGCATCCTAAATCCAACATCGGGCCTCATTCAGCCGATTGTCAAGTCGTTTTTTGTAAAGATAATTCCCGGGCCGGATGCGATCGCCCGTGGGGGGATGCGATCGGGGGAGGTTCTGACCTGTTCATCTCAACTCCTCGATCCCCGCGCCGATCTTCAAAGTCCCACACCGATCCCAGTTTAGACGATCTCCCCCGGACCCGGATGGATCGGAGGGGAGAAATCGCCGGCGACCGCCGCCGTCAACCGTTCACCAAAAACTAAAATTTGTCCGCCGCAGATTGAGCCGCCTGGGGGTCGGGAGCGAAGGCCAGCCAGAGGGGAAACTGAAGTAAGGAAAGGCTAATTTTTTCCTCCGCGTCGTCGATGATGATGAACGGGAGCCAGCCGCCGCCGGTCAACCGCTCCGCCTTTTGGGCCAACAATTCCGGGTCTTCAAACAATCCCACCCCGCGATCGGGGCCGAAGTCGCGGCGGTCGATGCCCAGACAATCTTGCAGTCCCCGCCGCCACTCTCCGAGCCGCTCGGGACTGTTTGCCAAAACCAGCGTCCGCAGGCGATCGTCGTAGAGGGTTCTGAGCACCGAGACGGTCGCCGAGGCCACCAGAATATTTTGCAGGCGGGAGCCCATCGTCCGCATCGCCCCCCGTCCCCCTTGGGTGAAAAACCAGTTGGAAACCTGTTTGGCGTGGATGGGTTCAAAGGTGCGTCGCAACTGCCAGGGGGGGCCGTAATAGTCCGGCATCGTGCGATATTGGTCAATAATACGGCGGATTTGCTGGGTCTGTTCTTGAAAAGCCGATGGGGTAAATTGGGGCGCGGGGGACTCGTCCGGAGACTCCTCCGGGGACACCGGGGCGGCGGGGGAACTCGATGGAGCCGGGGTGTCCTGAGCTTCTGGGATCAAATCGAGCTGTTCGGCCGTAGCGGCGAGATCTTGGAGGCTGCCGACGAGGTAATCTTTGAAGCCCTGCACCCGGATCGCCAAATCCTGGGAGACGCCGGCGAAGGTGGTCCGCATCTCCTTTTGGATGCGATCGCGGCGGCGTTCGAGTTTTTCCACTTCCACTTGCAGGGCTTGGCGTCGCCGTTCCAACTCGCCGAGGGTTTCGGACACCAAATTGCCGATGGATTGGGAGAGGTCGCTCTGTTCTTGCTGAAGTTTGGCTTTGGTCGCCCGGAGTCGGGCGATCTCCTGTCGCAGTTCGTCGGCTTGGCCGTCGAGATTGTCGCCGGACTCGAGGGGTGATGATTCGGTCGGGGGATTCAATGGTTCGTCTCGGTCTGGGGTTGGGATGTCGTCTGAATTCATGGACAAGGTTGACTTCTGTGTTGGGCTAACGGTCGATGCGATCGCGATCGCAATTCACAATAGAGTAGTGCCGGGACGCGAAATCGAAAAGTACCCGCACAACGAACGATCGCCAAAGCGACAACTACAAATCAATTCGTAGTCTTCGCCTCGGCGAATGTTCGAGATCCGGACTCGAGTGCGTCCAATTCTATTTTAGTGGGGCAGCGGGAACTCGAAAGGGGGAGCGATCGCGCCCCCTTTCCGTAGCGCCGATCAACTCACGGGAGAGGGTTGCTTGCTGAAGAACGCCTCCCGGATCTGTTCGGAAATTTGGGAACTGGTCAGGCCCAGATCCGCCTTCGACTCGTCCGGCTTGGCGTGGTCTACCAGTTTGTCGGGGACGCCGAACCGCTTCAGTGGCACCAGAACCTGGTGATCCATCAGGGCTTCGGCCACCGCAGACCCGAAGCCGCCCATGACGCAGCCCTCCTCCAGGGTGGCGACCTTGCCGATCTGCCGCGCCAGGGGCAGGATCAGTTCCGTATCCAGGGGCTTGACGAACCGGGCGTTGACCACCGTGGATTCGATGCCGTGTTCGCCGAGAATTTCGGCCACCTGCATCGCCGAGGCGACCATCGAACCGTACCCCAGCAGTAGCAGGTCTTCCCCGTGGCGGAGGATTTCGCCCTTGCCGATGGGCAGGGGTTCCCAGCCCTCTTCCATGAGGGGGACGCCCAACCCCGATCCCCGGGGATAGCGCATGGCGATCGGGCCGTCGGTGTGGTTGATGCCCGTCACCATCATTCGCTGCAATTCCGCCTCGTCCTTCGGCGCCATGATGGTCATGTTGGGCAGGCAGCGCAGGTAGGCGATATCGTACATCCCCTGGTGGGTGGGGCCGTCGGCGCCGACGATCCCGGCCCGGTCGAGACAGAAGAACACGGGCAGCTTTTGGATGCAGACGTCGTGGATGATTTGGTCGTAAGCCCGCTGCAAAAAGGTGGAGTAGATCGCCACCACGGGGCGCATCCCCTCGCAGGCGAGTCCGGCGGCGAGGGTGACGGCGTGCTGTTCGGCGATGCCGACGTCGATGTACTGTTGGGGGAGTTTGGCCTGAAGTTTGTCCAGACCGGTCCCCGTCGCCATCGCGGCGGTGATGCCCAAAATTTTGGGGTTGTCTTCGGCGAGTTTGATCAGGGTTTGGGCGAAGACTTTGGAATAGCCGGGGGGCTTGGGTTTGTTGGAGGGGATCGCCTTGCCGGTGGCGAGGTTGAAGGGGGACTGGGCGTGGTAGCCGACCTGATCTTTTTCGGCGATCGCGTAACCCTTGCCCTTGGTGGTGGAGACGTGGACCATCACCGGGCCTTTGATTTCGTGGGCCTGCTGGAAGGTGTCGATCAACTCCTCCAAATTATGGCCGTCCACCGGGCCGAGGTAGGTGAAGCCCAACTCTTCGATCACCGCCCCGACTTTCGACACCGCCAGACGTTTCATCCCATCTTTGAGGCGCTCCATGTCGGGACTCAACGTCTCGCCGACGAAGGGAATTTGTTTGAACTGTTCCCGCAGGTTATCTTTCAGGAACTGCACGGGGGGGCTCAGGCGCATTTTATTGAGGTAGCGGGGGATGGCGCCGACGTTGGGGGAGATGGACATCTCGTTGTCGTTGAGGACCACCATCATATTGGTGTGGGGCAGGTGGCCGGCGTGGTTGATGGCTTCCAGAGCCATGCCCCCGGTCATTGCACCGTCACCGATGACGGCCGCGACCTTGAAGTTTTCGCCCCGCATATCCCGGGCCATCGCCATCCCCAGGGCGGCGGAGATGCTCGTGGAGGCGTGTCCGGCGCCGAAATGGTCGAAACGGCTCTCGCAGCGTTTCAGGTAGCCCGCCACGCCGTCTTTCTGGCGCAGGGTGCCGAAATTGTTGTAGCGGCCCGTCACCATTTTGTGGGGGTAGGCCTGGTGTCCCACGTCCCAGATCACCTTGTCCCGATCCAGGTCGAGGGTCTGGTAGAGTCCCAGGGTGAGTTCCACCACGCCCAGTCCGGGCCCCAGGTGTCCCCCCGTGGCGGCGACCGTTTCTAAATGTTTCTCGCGGATTTGTCGGGCAATTTCTTGCAGTTCGTGGACAGACAAACCGTGGAGTTGATTTGGATGAGTAATTTCACTCAGATGCATACTTCAAATACCCGCGCTAACCATAATTGACATTGGAGACCATCACGCCGGAGCTGTCGATCGGTCCGAGCATCAACACAGATGACATGGTAGCAGGGGATGGGGTACGCAAACATCCCGGAGTCCGCCGCACCCCGGGATTAAATGACCCCGAAATGAAGGGACATCAGGGTAAAGGGAATCGATCGATTCTTTGCAATCCGATATATTTCGTAGCGTTTCTTGATTAAATTTGTTACAAATGCACCCTGTGGGACGGCCCGATTCTCAAAATTGGGGGAGGTCGGCCGGGGTCGCCTCTGCGATCGCCCCCTTGGGTTCGCCATCCGGATCGAGTTTCGGGGCGGGCAGATTCTCGATCTCCCAAACTTTGATCAAGATCAGGTACTCGTAGAAGGCTTGCAGGGTACACCAGGCGAAGCCAGCGGAGCCGTCGAGGAAGCCGCCGAGCAGGATGTACATATACAAAAACCGGATCAGGGGGCGAAACGGCATCCGCAGGGACAGATCTTTGAGGGCGTGCCGCCGTTCGACTTCCGTCTTCCCGAAAAACAAGTTCTTCCAGTCCACCGTCCCCGATCGCAACTGCCTGACGGTTTCATAGGCTTCGTCGGTGGAGTAGCGGTTGTGCTTGTCGAGCCAGCGACTCATACCCTTGCTGGAGGTGTAGTGGGGGTAGGTTTCTTTCAGGAAGCCGGTGGGGCCTTCGCAGACTTCCCGCTCGGTGTGGCCGTAGTCGTCGAACCAGACTTTCTCCTTGTGGAACAGGCGCATCTGGTAGCGGGGGTATTGGGTGCTGCGGCGAATCCAGCGGCCCATGAACATGACCCGTTCGGCGACGTAGAAGCCGATGTTGCCGTCGGTGTTGTCCTTGGCGCGATCGCACTCGGCGAACAGTTCCGGGGTCATGCGCTCGTCGGATTCGAGGATGTAGACCCATTCATGTTTGGCGGGGACGTTCCGCAGCATCCAGGTGCGCTGGCGGCCGTGGCTTTCAAACTCGTGTCGGAGGACCCGCACGGGGTAGCGTTCGGCGATCTCGACGGTGCGATCGCTGCTGAAGGAGTCCACCACAATGATATCGTCGCATTGGAGGGCCGACTCGATGCAGGCCGCAATGTCGATCTCGTCGTTGTAAGTCAAGATATAAATTGAAAACATCGTATCGCGATCAGTGATGCAGGTGTGGGAAAAAAAGGCAGTGTTTCGCGCGGGGGGCTATCCCCGGAGGTGGAGACCGGAACTCTGGAGATCCGGGATGTCCGACGGCTCGCTTCGGGTTCGCGCCGGCGGTAGATGCCCCGCCTCCGGGGATCGGAAGTGTCCCGTTCGCGATCGCCGGCGTCCGCACTGCCTCGGGGATCAACTCGCCGACGACGGAGACGACGGCTTGCGGCGGCTCTTATTCGTCAGGCCCAACCCTTTCAAACCCGTCCAACCCACGGTGATATAACCGATCGCCAGCAGCAAGCTGTTGATTCCGGTCTGGAGGCTGGATTTGAGCGACTGCCGTCTCGCCTGCTGTTCGAGTTGCGCCTTGCGTTCGCGAATTTGGGTGAGCAACTGGGTGGGGAGGGAATCGGCCTGCTGTTCCAAAAAATCGTCGAGGACGCCAGGATCGGTCTTCGCCTGTTCCAGAAGGTCTTGAATTGGCTGGGGGACGTTTCCTTCTTCGATCGCCTGGTTCAACTGGTCTTCGTTTTGCAGGAGGCTGCCGAGTTGGGTGCGGAGTTGGGTTTTGCGCTGTTCCACCTGCTGTTGAAATTGGGCGCTGCCCAACTGGGTCTCCAATTCCGTTTCGGCCTGGGTCGCCTGCTGGTTGATTTGAGCCAGGGCATCCCGCCGCGCCAGACGGGTGTTGTTGAGGTGCAGCGGAAACAGCAACAGGTACATTAACCCCAGCAAGCTGGCGAGGATGGCGACCCAAAACCGCAGGTCGGCGACGGGAGATTTCCCGGACTTGCCGGCGCCGGCCAGGACGCTGTCCATCCAATACCCGATCAAAATCAGCGCCATCCCCACCAGGGGGACCACCCCCCGATCAACCAGGCTGCTGGCCGTCTGGATCAGCCAGTTGCGATCGGTCAGATTGAGGGGGAATAACAACACCAGATAATCAACCAGGGCCGAAATAATGAGTATAGCCCCGACGATTTTGAGACTCCAGGAGGCTTTGAAGGAAAACTGACGGTTTGTTGTTGATGTCATGGGACTTTCGGTGATCTAATTGTGTGTTCGCAACAGGGGCGAGATGAGTTCGAGCTGCCATCGGATCGGCCGGTTAACTCGGCCAGCCGTTCGCACACCGTCCAACTTCGAGGAAGCACCGCAAAAAAGACCCAGGAACCGGGCGAGTTTGGACATTTGATCTTTGACTTGGAGTGGCGACCGACCTACGGCTACACTAACATAGGTTAATTTTGAGTCCATTGAAGGCGGGTCGGTAGGTTCCCCCGGTGTAATGTTTGGGTGTCGGCCTTCCGGTCGATCGCGATCGCGATCGCGATCGCTCCCTTTCTCCAAGGTATGCCACCGGACGCCATTCTCGACCATCGCATAAACAAACGTTACAAGATGGGGCGCGACCCCCGAATATCCCCGCCCCCAAACCGATCCCAACCATGCCCGACGATCTCTATTCCCTTCAATCTATAGCCGAGGCGATCGCCCGCCACCCGGAACGGTGGCGGCCCCTGGTGCTCACCAACGGCTGTTTCGACCTCATCCACGCCGGACACGTCCGCTACCTCACCCAAGCCAAATCCCTGGGGCGATCGCTGGTGGTGGGACTCAACAGCGATCGCTCCGTCCGCGCCATCAAACCCCCCCGACCGGGCTACCCCCCCCGCCCCATCGTGCCGGAATGGCAGCGGGCTGAGGTGCTGGCCGCCCTCAAACCCGTGGACGGGGTGGTAATTTTCGGCGATCGCACCGCCGACCGCCTCATCGAAACCCTCCAACCGGATATCTACGTCAAGGGGGGCGACTACACCCGGTCAACCCTGCCCGAAACCCCCACCGTGCAAGCCTGCGGGGGTCGCATCGTGTTCGTGACCGTCGAGATCCCCAGTTCCACCAGCGGCCTGGTCGATCGCATCCTCGGGAAATCTCAAATCTAAAATTCCCCACCCCCTACCCTGTAGAATTCTGTCGGATGCCCCTGTACAATGATGGAACGTCAAAAACTGCTGTAATCCTGGATCGCCCAACTCCAACCCCTCCTATGACTGATTCGATCGCTCCCTCCGAACGGGATTTGTCGCCCGATCTCGACGCACTCCGTTCCCAACTCGACTCCGATTCTGAGAAGACGCAGCTACAGGCGATCGCAGCCCTGGCGACGGCCGGGGAGGAGGGTTCGGACCTGTTGATGGAATTTTTGCTCTCCCGGAAATCGCACCCCCCCACCCCCGTCGAAGGGGAAGCTTACAAAAGTCTCTATACCGCCAATTCCCCCAAAACCACGGCATTTCTGCAAGACCACTTCCCCAAAGGGGTCGTCCCCCTCGACTCGGACTCGGCGGTGGACTATTTTCCCGTCCAACAGGAACTCGTCCGGGAAAATTTCCAGACCGCCGACCGCCTCACCCTGGAAAAGCTGTGCGAACTGGCTGGCCCGAGATCCCGGCAACGGAACTGGCTCTATTTTTCCGAAGTCGAGCGCTTTCCGACGACTGACTTGCAAACCCTAGACACCCTCTGGCGGATCCACTCCCTCGGGCAATTCGGCTATTCGGTGCAGCGCCAAATTTGGCTGGGGACGGGCAAAAATTGGGACAAATTCTGGCCTAAAATTGGCTGGCGCAGCGGCCGTACCTGGACTCGCTACCCCGACGGGTTCACCTGGAATCTGGAGGCGCCCGCCGGCCACCTGCCCCTGTCCAACCAACTGCGAGGCCGGCGGGTGATCGAGGCGCTGTTCAACCATCCGGCGTGGAAATAATTGATAATTGATAATTATTGATTGTTCGTCTTTGGCCTTGGAGTCTGGCAATAATTAACAATTGATAGTTAAAAATTAATAACTATTGATTGTTCGTGTCTTTCCTCACAGTCGGGCGGTACATTCGAGGATGAGGCGCTGGTTTTCCAGGGAGTAGGGTTGGATTTCTAGGGCTCTTCGGAAGGCGGCGATCGCTTTCGGGTAGTTGCCCAGGGCGGCATGGCAGAGTCCGATGCCGTGGAGGGCGCCGAAGTGGACGGGGTTGAGGCGGACGACTTCTTCGCAGTCGCCCAGGGCCTTGGCGAACTGGCGGGCGGTGTAGTAGAGGACGGCGCGGCGGTTCCAGGCTTCGGCAAAATCCGGCAGATCTCGGATCAATTGCGTTAAAATGGCTTCCGCGTCCGAGACGGCCCCGGTTTGGAGGCAGTCTTCGGCTCGGCGGAGTTGTTCCAAACCGGCGCTCCCTTTTTGTTCAAACCACAGGCGCCAGAGTTGACGGGTCGCCCGGTCACGCACGGCGGGATCGGGGCTTTTGAGATCTTCGAGAAGCAACTGCAGGTGGGAGTCATCCATGATGGCACTTTGCTCTCTCAAGGGCGGGTGTACGGGTGGCGATCGCACCGAGTCTCGACGGCGATCATCCTGCGGAACCGTGATCGAACGAACCGCACATCCGATCGCATTCTATCATCTTTGTCCGCGACTCCCGGCTCCTTCTCCCGTCGCCGACATCGAACCATCCCAAGAAATGTTATCGTTGACAATAGAACTTGCCATCAAAAAGTTCTGTTTTTCCCTTAACTTATCACAAAAACAGCTATGGTTGGCTTTTTAAAAGGGATTTTTTCCGGCCGCAAGCCGGGAATGGCGATCGAACTGGCATCGGAGCGAATTCACATTGTCGAACTTCGCAAAAAGGGGGATAATTTAAAGTTGCTCACCTTGGCGACCACGCCCGTCCCCGAAGACGTGGTGATCGACGGTCAGATCGTGGATACGCCCACCATGTCGGAACTCATCCAATCGACCCTCGCCGACAACAATATCAAAACTAAGCGCATCGCCACCGCCATTCCCGGGCGGGAGGCAGTGACTCGCCTGATCGCGGTTCCGGCGGAATTGAACGAAGAAGAACTCAAAGATTACATGGACGCGGAAGCAGGATTGTACCTGCCTTTTTCCCGGGAAGAAGCGGACGTTGACTATCAGAAATTGGACTTATTTGTGGACGAAGACGGCATCGAAAAGGTGCAGGTTTTGCTGGTGGCGACCCGCAAGGAAGTCACCGATACTTACCTCGACACATTCGAGCAGGCGGGGTTGCAGGTGGATATTTTAGAAGTCAGCAATTTCGCCCTGATTCGCACCCTCAAAAATCAGCTCGAACAGTTTTCCTCCAACGAGGCGGCGATTTTGGCCGACATCGAATTCGACAGCACGGAATTGGCGATCGTCGTCAACGGGGTGCCCCAGTTCAACCGCACCATCCCCATCGGACTGTTCCAGGTGCAGAGCGCCCTCAACAACGCCATGAACCTGCCCCCCTCCCGGGACGTGAGCGAGCTGCAAGCCATGACCCTTCCCGTGACTGATACAATGGGAGCATTGAGCGATCCCAATCCGGGGACGAATGCCATTATTAAAGTCTTAGCAGAGCTGGCCGACGAACTGCGCCGCTCGATTGACTTCTACATCAATCAGAGCGACGGGTTGGAAATTGCCCAGCTTCTCCTCGCCGGTCCGGGTGCTGCGATCGGACAACTCGACGAGTTTTTCATGCAGCGTCTCGCCATGCCCGCCACCCAAGTCGATCCGATCGAAGCCCTCGGGATCTCCGCCGACGATCGCGAAATTCCCGTCGAACAACGTGCCAGTTTGGGAGTGGCCTTGGGTTTGGGACTGCGGGTCAGCTAACCGGGACGCCCCGGCCGCTCGGACATCCCACGACAGTCTTGCAAGAGGTTATAGTACCATGTACAGCCTGGATATTAATTTTCTCAACGATCGCCCGGACTACAAGCCCACGACGAAACCGAAGCCCACACCCGGCGGCGGGGGGCAACCGATCGACCAAAAGCCGATCCTGATCGGAGTGGGAGCCGCGATCGCTCTCAACGCTCTGGTGGGGGGAGTTTGGTTCGTCTTCAACCAGCGCAATGCCCAACTTCAGAAGGAAGTGGAGGCCCTACAAGCGCAACTGGGCGAGAAAACCAGTCAAGTTAACGAACTCGAACAGATCTACAACGAAACCAAACAAACCAACGAGGAAGCCGACGCCCTGGCGACAGTCTTCAACGAGATCAAACCCTGGTCTGCCCTGAGCCAGGAGGTGGCTGAATTGATGCAAATTGCCGGCGTCCGCATCGCCAATATCGAACAAACCGAACCGGAACCCGCCGCGGAACCCGCCGCGGCCAAAGAGGGCGAAGAAGCCCCCCCGCCACCGCCGCGAAATACCGCCACGGTCAAGATCGAAGGGTTCGCCAGTTCTTTCGGTCAGCTCAACGATTTTATTCTCCTGCTGAATCAGTCTCCTTTCTTTGACGGAGAAAAAACCAAACTGCTCGCGGCTGAACTGCAAGACAACCCTATCCAGTTGGTCGTCGATGGCGGCGACAGACAAACCGACCTGGAATTGCAGCCGGTGGTGGAATACGAGATCGAGACCGCCCTCAGTTCGGCGAAGGCCTCGGAACTGTTGCCCCTGTTGAAAAGCAACGACGCCGCTGGACTGGTGAACCGGATCGAAACCCTGCAGGAAAAGGGCGTGATTCAACCGTAAGCGTTTCCCCGCCTGATGCGAGTCAGGTTATCCGAATCATAGGAGGTTATTCCAAATGACAGCAGCAAATGAATTCATTCCCGAAACCGAAGAGGAGGAGGTATCCGGCCCGAATTTGTTCGGATTGCAGTTGACCTCCAAAACCATCGGGATCGCGATCGCGGTGGTGGGATTGCTCTTGGCGGGGGCCGGCATTTTCAAACTGGTGCTCCCGGCGATGGAACGGGGATCCAACCTCAATGCCGACATTCAAACCAAGCAGCAGGAGATCGAGCAACAAAACGAAAAACTGCTCAAGAGAGAGCAGGCGGAGCGGGAGCTGGAGGAAGCGAAACAGCGTCGGACTAACGTCACGGCCCTGTTTGCTGACGAGGCGACTTTGAATACCCTGATGTTTGATTTGAACGAACAGCTCAATCAAATCAATGCGGGTATCGAGGATGATGCCCTCAAAGCCCAGATTAAGAAATTCGAGCCGGTGGAATTGGAAAATGGGGAATATGAGAAGATCGTCGATGATGGTTCCCTGGGTTCGCAAGTCAACGGCAAACTCAGACGGCGGGAATACGAGGTCGAGTTTGAGGGCAGTTTCGAGCAGACCCGGGATTTTCTGATCGCCCTGGAGCGGATGCAGCCGATGTTGGTGGTGCGAAATTTCGAGTCGGAACTGATGGAACGATCGCCGGAGGTGCGGGGAGAATACCGCCAGGGCCAGTTCGTGCCCCTCGCAGACCAGCCCCAGCGGCGGATCGAGACATCCTTCGACCTGCACGCCCTGCTCCCCCTGAGTCAGGAGGAGTTGGATGCCAAACTCCAAGCCGCCCAGGAAGCGGAAGAGGAAGAACAAAAATAATCGCCGGTTATCGACCTGATAACGGGGCGATCGCGTCTGAAAGGAGCGATCGCTCTTTTTTTTGGACACAGGGGCACAGAGGCTCCAGGAGGCTCCAGGAAGCTCCAGGAGAATCTAAAATCTAAAATCCCCCTACCCAACGCCCCACTTTCCCCCGGTAAAAATTCCGGTTGACAGGTGGTGTCAAATGGTCTAACCTGTCTTCCATCACTCAATCTGGCGAGAATTGTGGGAGTCGGGTGGGGGGCAGCGCATCGGCTCAGGCGTTCCGGCGGGTTTCGGGAATGCCGTCCTTAGATTGCGTAGGGTGTACAGTTGTTGCGATCGCGCTCCATCGAATATGATTTGTTAACTTAAACCCTTAAACCCATCTATAAATAAACGTAAAACCGCCACTTTCCAATGTGAGGAGGGAATGTGAAACAGATTTTAGGATTTGGTGGAGGAGCGATCGCCGGAGCCGCCGCGATCGTCCTGGCCCAGGCTCCCGCCCAGGCGTTTACTGTCGTGCGGGACGTGCAGTTGGTGCAGGCGAACAACGGCGAAATTAACCTGGTGCTGGTGACGGAGGGGACGGAACGCCCGGAAGTGTTCGTCATCCGCCGGGGGAATGATTTTGTCGCCGATATTATCAACACCCAACTCAACTCGCCCAACGGTTCGTTTCAGCAGAACAACCCGGCCCCCGGCATTTCGTCGATCATGGTCAGCCAACTGGACCCCACCAGCGTCCGGGTGATCGTAACTGGAAGCAATGGATCTCCCGACGCCAGAATTATCCAGGGTGCGACGGATGGAATTGCGATCGCGATCGCACCGGGTGCCGTGGCTCAAGCTCCGGCGACTCCCCCCCCGGTTCCCGACTCCCCCAACGTGATGGTTCCGGACCCGGATGTGAACATCGGCGGGCGTCCGGCCGTCCCCAACCAGGCGGGGGGCGAAGAAATTCTCATGCCCGACCCCAACCTGGCCCCACAGCAGCCCGGTCAGGCGCCCCTGCAACCGCGCCGAGACCCTAATCCGGCTCCCCCCTTCCAACCCCGCGCCGTCGCCCCGCCCTTGGGCGATATCGCCGTTTCCAACGTCAATCCCGCCGTCTCCAATATCAACCTCAACAGCAACGAAGTCATCCCCCGTCTGGTGTTGCGAGACGCATCGGTGAGAGAAGTCTTATCCCTGTTGGCGCGAGTCGCCGGACTCAATGTCGCCTTCAGTAATTTGGAAAAAGATGATGAAGGACGCTTTCGGCCCTCAGAGCAGGAAGAGGAATTTACCATCTCACTGGATATTGAAAATGAGCCAGTCCAAGACGTTTTTAACTATGTTCTCCGTCTGACGGGACTGCAGGCGAACCGAGTTGGAAATACCGTTTTTGTCGGTCCCGAACTTCCTGAATCTGCACAAGATGTAGTCATGCGAACTCTGCGGCTGAATCAGACACAGGCAGAGAGTGCTGCTGGCTATTTAAGCACCCAGGGGGCTGAAACTCAAATTCAAATTGATCAAACTCAAGTTCAAGTCGTCGGTCAGGGTCTACTGCAACGGGTTGTGGAAACAACAACCCCCCGAATCATCGCTCTGGGAGCAACAGAGGGACAAGGGCCTCTGTTGCTTCGAGGGTTATCAGTTTCAGCCGACCCCCGCCTGAATTCCGTTACCCTGGTGGGACCTCCCGAAAAAGTTGAGATCGCAACTGCCCTGTTGATGCAACTCGACCTGCGCCGGCGTCAGGTGGCAGTTAACGTCAAGGTGATCGACATCAACCTCTCCGGCGAAGCGACCCAGAACAGCAGCTTCTCCTTCGGTATCAACGATACGTTCTTCGTCAATGACGGCGGTGCCGCCGCCGTCAACTTTGGCGGTTTCAATCCTCCGGGCCGGGATTTATCGACGGGTGGAATTAATTCTCGACCGATCATCGAAAATCGCACGAGCGATGGCATTTTGCTCGATTCGGCAGATCCATTCTTCGATCGCGACGGAACCACCAGCACTCCGCTGACGGCCCCCGGCGGTGGCATCGGCTTGAGACCGGTTTCGCCCGTCACCGACCGACCCGGCCAGGTCGGCATTTCCGAGTACACACCTTTTACCCGAAATCTCAACACCGGGGAATTGACGGGTTTGGGATCGGTGGAATTTGCCCAATTCCCCTTCTTCCAGTATCCCCGGCGCTTCCTCTCCACCCTGCAAGCTCAAATCGTGAGTGGCAATGCCAAGATCCTCACCGATCCCACCTTGGTCGTCCAGGAAGGTGAAACGGCGAGAGTGAACTTGGTGGAGAACATCGTCAAATCGATCGACGTGGAAACGGTCAACACCGTCGCCGGTCCCCAGGTCAACCGAGATCCGACGTTTGAAGATATCGGTCTGACCGTTTCGGTCAACGTCGAGCGAGTTGATGATAACGGGTTCGTGTCAATGCGGATCAACCCCGAAGTCAGCGCCGTGGGCGAACGCATCGAAACGGACAACCAGGGCGGTTTTGCGACGGAAACCTTGATTCGCCGTCTGGACTCCGGCCTGGTCCGCCTGCGGGACGGTCAGACCCTAATCCTTTCCGGCATCATTCAGGAGCGGGAACGGCAAGCCGTGAGCAAGATTCCCCTGTTGGGCGATTTGCCCATCATCGGCGCCCTGTTCCGCAGCACCACCTCAGAAAACGAGCGGGCGGAAGTGGTCGTGTTGGTGACGCCGAACATCCTCGACGATTCCGATCGCTCCCCCTACGGCTACCAGTACAACGTCAGTCCCGACGCCCAACGGATGATCCAGGGCCGGTAGGATAATTGACAATTGAGAGTTGACAATTGATCATTCGTTTTCCTCCGATCGCTAATCGGAGGGGCATTTTTTTGCCCTCACATCTAAAGAAAAGTGGAAAATCCCCCCAAATCCCGGTCAATTCGGGGGTCGGACGATCCATAGCCGGCTTTCACACCTTAGAATAAATCAGTGCAAGTCAGATTCCGTGGGGGTTCTGGGCGATATGCCCAAAGCCCGGGCCGGCGTTTGCCACATCCCCGACGGAGCGACCCCAAACAGAGGGCCGGGGAGAACCGGGTGAAACCTCCGCCAGTCGGGGGATTTCGGGTTCCGCCCGCCTCAATCTGGCGCTACGCGAAGCGTCAAAAGTCAAAATTTGATGAAACGGGCTTTTCAGCTTTTGGCAGAGTCCCAATCAATCTGCGTAGTGCTATCTCTCTCTTTTGTCACTCCGGGACATTTCGACGATTTTCCGGCATCAGGACCGGCGAACAATCGAGGTTTCACCCCAGTCTGACAGAAGAGGAATATTTCGCCCGCCGTCCGGTGTCGGGCGAATCGTGCAAACCAAAAGGAGTAATCGTTCAGATGAACAAGGGTGAATTAGTCGATGTGGTTGCCGCCAGAGCGGACGTGACCAAAAAACAGGCCGACGCGGTGTTGAGCGCCGCCCTCGATAGCATCATGGATTCCGTTTCCCGACAGGAAAAAGTCACCCTGGTGGGGTTCGGCTCCTTTGAAGCCCGGGAGCGGAAGGCCCGGGAAGGGCGCAACCCCAAGACCGGGGAAAAGATGGACATTCCGGCTACCCGGGTCCCGGCCTTCTCCGCCGGTAAGATGTTCAAAGATAAGGTGGCAGAGTAGTGACGGCGATGCGCTCTGATAGATTCAATCCGTCCATCGGAGCGATCGCGCCGAAAATGCTGATGAGCAGACCCAAACACGGCGGAAATCTGACCTGGGCGGCGTCCGTCGCGAACTGTCCCCCGTCGGAGATCCTGGACTTTTCCGCCAGCATCAACCCCCTCGGGCCGCCCCGGTCGGCGCTCGCGGCGATCGAAGCCCACATCGGGCAGATCGCGGCCTACCCCCAGCCGGACTATCGGGAACTGCGGGAAGCCCTCGCCCGATTCCACGGCCTCCCGGACCCGGACTGGATTTTGCCGGGAAACGGGGCGGCGGAGTTGCTGACTTGGGCGGGGCGGGACCTGGCGGAAACCGCCGCCACCTACTTGTTGACCCCGGCTTTCGGGGACTACCGGCGATCGCTCAGAGCTTTCGACGCCCGCATCGTCGATCGCCCGATCTGGCAAGACGGCGACATCCGCCCGCTGTCCGACCTCGGCGCCGACGCCCCGAAATCCGCCGGACTCTTGATCAATACCCCCCACAACCCCACCGGCCACCTGTTTTCCCGGGACTCCCTGCTGCCCCTGCTGGAGCGGTTCGCCCCGGTGGTGGTGGACGAGGCCTTCATGGACTTTCTGCCCCCCGCCGAGCAGCAGAGCTTAATTGGGGAGGTGGCCGATTTTCCCAACCTGGTGATTTTGCGATCGCTCACCAAATTTTACAGCCTCCCCGGTTTGCGGTTGGGATACGCCATCGCCCACCCGGAGCGCCTGCACCGCTGGCAAGGGTGGCGCGACCCCTGGTCCGTCAACGCCCTGGCCGCCGCCGCCGGCATCGCCGTTTTGGGCGATCGGGACTTCGAGGCCCGGACTCGCACCTGGCTGGAAACCGCCCGCCCCCAACTGTACCGGGAGTTGAAAGAACTGCCGGGACTCGACCCGTACCCCGGTGCGGCCAATTTTTTGCTAGTCTACTCACAATGGCCGGTTCCCGAACTGCAAGCCCGAGTGCTCCGGGAGCACCGGATTCTGATCCGGGACTGCCTGAGTTTTCCCGAACTCGGCGATCGCTATTTTCGGGTCGCCGTCCGCACCGAAGCGGAAAACCGGCGCCTGCTCGACGCCCTGGCCCGTTGTTGCCCTTGAGCGCCATGACCGATGGATCGGGGTAATTATTAATTATTAATTGTTAATTGTTAATTGCTGAAAATGCTCGATTACGACGTGGTTATCATCGGCGGCACCCTAGCCGGACGCCAAGCCGCCCTCACCGCCACCCAAATGCGGGCCCGGGTCGCCCTGGTGGAACCCCACCCCGCCCCCGTCGCCGGCCAAATTTTCGGCCCGAACGCCCACCAAACTTTGTTGCAGGTGGCCCGGGTCGCCCGCCAGATGCGGGAGATCTCGCAATACGGCATCAGTTGGGAAACCGCCACCCGGGCCGGGGAGGGGGAGGACGATCGCTCCCGGTCGGAAAATATCAATATTTTGGTGCGCCAGGACCAGACCCGCCGCTGGATGGAGTGCGTCGCCGACCACATGGAAAGCCTCTACGACTCCGCCATTTTGGCGTCCCGGGGGGTGGATGTGATTTTCGGCAACGGGGAATTTACCGCCGAGCCGAAATTGTCGTTCGTCGTCAACGGCCGCCGGTTGCGATCGCGCACTTACCTGCTGGCGACGGGTTCCCGGCCCCGCCTCCCCGACGCGGAGGGGTTGCCCCTGGCGGGTTGCCTGTCGGCCGATACCGTCGGCAAGCTGACCCAAATTCCGGCCCGGTTGGCGGTCGTCGGCGGCGACCCCACGGGGGCGGAACTGGCCCAAACCTTCGCCCGCCTGGGTTCCCAAGTCACCCTCGTCACCCGCGGCCCCCACATCCTCGGCCGGGAAGACCCGGAGGCGGCGTTTCTGGTCCAGGCTCAGTTGGAGGCCGACGGGGTGACGGTGCTGACGCGCACTCCCGTCACCCAGGCCAGACAAATTGAGGACACCAAGTGGATACAGGCGGGGGACCGGGCGATGGAAGTGGACGAAATTATCCTGGCGGCGGGGCGCACGCCCCAGGTCGGCGGCTTGAATCTGGAGGGGGCGGGGGTGCAACTCCTCCCGGACCGTTTGGTTTTGAATGAGAAATTGCAGACCACGAACCCGAGAATTTACGCCTGCGGCGCGATCGCGGGGGGATATCCCCTCCCCCACGTCGCCGAGTATGAAACCCGCGTCGCCCTCAAAAATGCCCTCTACTGGCCCCGGCTGAGGGTCAACTACCACGGCATCCCCTGGGTCGTCCACACAGACCCGCCGTTGGCGCGGGTGGGGTTGACCCAGAAGCAGGCGCGACGGCGCTACGGGGACCGGGTGCGGGTGAGTCGGGAGACGTTCCGGCACGTCCCCAAAGCGCACTTATTGGGGGAAACGACGGGGTTTTGCGAACTGGTGGGGCACCGGGACGGGCGGATTTTGGGGGCTTCGATTTTTGGGGCGGGGGCGGACGAGTCGATCAATTTGGCCGCGATCGCGATTCGGGAAGGCCTTAAAATGGATGCGATCGCCGACTTCCCCGCCGTCTGGCCCACCCTGGCCGGGGTCGCGCCCCAAACGGCTGCGGCCTGGGTGCGGGACCGCCGTTCGCTCCGGTCCGACTGGATCGAAATGCTGTTCGACTGGCGGCGATCGTGGGGATCTTAGGCTTAGTTTTGGAGTGTAATTGTGAGAATTCGGAAGCAGGTTTTGACGGCAACTCTCTGTTCGTTGCTTTTGGTCGGCGTCGGCTGTTCCACCCCACCCCAGGAAGGGAATCGGGCGGGTTCGGTGTTGGAAACGAAGGAATGTTCGGACTGCGATTTGAGCGGCCAAAATTTTGAAGGGGCCGACCTGGCTGGGGCGGTTTTGAACGGCGCCAATTTGAGCAATGCCAATTTGAAAAGGGCGAATTTGGAGGGGGCGCTTTTGGACAGTGCCAACCTCGGCGGCGCGGATCTCGGCGGTGCCAATTTGAGCGCGATCGCCCTGACTCAAGCGGATCTGACCGGCGCGAATTTGACCGGGGCGAACCTCAAAAATGCCTATTTGCGGGGGGCGAATTTTGCGAACGCAACGTTAAATAATGCCGATTTTACTGGGGCTGATTTGAATGCGGCGGATCTGACGGGGGCGACGTTGGAGGGGGCTAATTTTCAGGGGGCGATCATGCCGGATGGGGAAGTTCAGAATTGAGGGTTGATTCGACCCTCTCCTTTGTCCGGGGAGGGCTAAAGCCCAACGACAATCTCCCCTGCGTTTCCTCCGTGCCTGGAGTGGTTAAAATCTCCGCAATTTGACCATAAAAAATCCGTCCATATCCCGGCGGTGGGGCCAGATCTCGATCGCCCCCTTTTTGGTCAATTCCCCCGGCAGATCCAATTCCGGCACCTCGATTTGCCAGTCGGAATGGCGGCTCAAAAAGGATTCGATATTCCCCTGATTTTCCCTCGGGTGCAGGGTACAGGTGGCGTACACCAACACCCCTCCGGGCTTCACCCAGCGGCTCGTGTGCTCCAACAATTCCGACTGCAATTGAGACAGTTTGTCGATATTCTCCGGAGTCTGCCGCCACCGCGCATCCGATCGCCGGTGCAGGGTTCCTAACCCTGAACACGGTGCGTCTAATAGTACGCGATCGCAAGTATTCTCATACTGGGAAAACTGCCGCGCATCCCCCACCTCAATTTGAATCGATCGCAACTGTAACCGCTCCACGCTCTGCTGTAATGGTTTCAAACGGGACTCGGCGCGATCGATGGCGATAATTTTGCCATTATCCCCCATCAATTCCGCCAAATGGGTCGTTTTTCCCCCCGGTGCGGCGCAGGCGTCGATTATCGTTTCCCCCGGCTGCGGATCGACGACATACCCCACCAACTGCGCGGAGGCATCCTGAACCGTCCACCAGCCGTCCGCGTATCCCGGCAAATTTCGGATCGCGCCACTGCCGGAAGACAGCCGCAACCCTTGGGGTAATTTTGGAATGGAATTGACGGCAATTCCCGCGTCTTGAAATGCGGTTTTCACTTCTTCCAAAGCAGTTTTGATAGGGTTAATTCGCAAATCTAAATGCGGCGATCGGTTGAACCATTGGCAGAGTTGTTCCGCCTCTTCGATTCCCAACTGCTTCACCCAAAATTTCACGATCCAATCCGGGAAACTGTGTACAATTCCCAGCCGCGCCGGATTGTCCGGCAATTTCAAAATCGACTCCGGCGATTTCCCACCCTCCACCGATCGCAAATATTGCCGCAACACCCCATTCACAAATCCCCGCAAACCCGACAATTTGTTATATTTGGTCAATTCCACCGTCGTATTCACCGCCGCCGAGGGGGGAATCTGTTCGAGAAAACCGAGTTGATACAGTCCCAAATGTAAAATAATTCTCACATCCGGCGGCTGCAGGCGAGCCGGTTTTTTGGCGAGGCGATCGATCAGCGCGTCCAGGGTCCGCATTCGGCGGGTGCAGCCGTAGACCAATTCCGTCGCCAGTCGGCGATCGCGATCGCTCAATTTCGCCCGACGCAATTTGCCATCCAAGGCGAGATCCGCAAATGCCCCCCGCTGCTGGATATCGCGGAGAGTTAAAAAAGCCAGTTGGCGAGGATTATCTATCACAATAACAGTTTACCCGATTTGTGTTCAAAACTGAGACAATAGTTAAACGTTGATTTGACCGCTAAATTCTGAGGATTTGGGTTGAGACCATCATGAATCAAAATTTCCCGGATGAGAGCGGCTGGGGTGCATGGCTCGATCGCCGGCTGAAACCGCTGTTTCGGAGTCCCGACATCATCGAGGCAGCCGACTATCCAACCTGGCGACATCATTTCATGCACCGACGCCTGGGGTTGGGCCTGTGGCTGGCTCTGATCGCCTATTCGACCTTTTCGATCTCACAGCTTAACAACTTGTTATTTTACCCCCAACAGTTTCGGATTGAGTGGTTGATCACCCAAATTGTGGTGGAAGTGGGACTCATTGTTGGTGTCGTCCTGCTGCGAAGTGCGATCGGCCGCCGCCGTCCGGAATTGATTTTTCTGCTGCTATCTTGGCTGGTGACGCTGAGTCCCCAAATTCGCGGGACATTGCTGGGAATTTCCCAACCCGCGATCGTCGAATGGCCCCTGACGTTCTTTTCCCAAGCCACCCTCGTCCCGGTGCTGTGGCCGCTACACCTGATTTCTCAACTGGGGGTTTTGGTCTACTATTTTGGCAGTCGAATTATTTTCAATTTAGACGTGCGATTCCCGGCGGATTGGATGACCCAGGATTTTCTGGTGCTGTACTTTTTCTGGATTTGTGTGATTTGCAATTTATCCGTTTATCTTTACGACCGGTTGGCGCGGTCCGAATTTCAATCCCGCCGCGCCTTGGAACGGGCCTACGAACAGGTTAAAATTGAACAGGAGCGATCGGAAACCCTGCTGTTAAATATTTTACCCCACCCCATCGCCGAACGCCTCAAACAAGACCGCACCACCATCGCCGACAGCTTCACCCATTCGGGGGTATTGTTCGCCGATATTGTCGGATTTACCGAACTGGCCGGAAAGTTCGACCCCAGCCAGTTGGTGCATTTGCTCAACGGCATTTTTTCCGAATTTGACGCCCTGGCAGACCGCCACAATTTGGAGAAGATTAAGACCATCGGCGACGCCTACATGGTCGTTTCCGGGTTGCCCTTGCCCCAGGATGATTACGCCGAGGCGATCGCGGATATGGCTTTGGATATGCAGCACGCCCTCCGAGATTTTAACATCAAAACTAACCAGGATTTTAAGATCCGCATCGGCATCGCCACCGGCCCCGTCATCGCCGGGGTGATCGGGTTGAAAAAGTTCATTTACGACCTCTGGGGAGATACCGTAAATATCGCCTCCCGCATGGAATCCCACGGCATCGCCGACGAAATTCAAGTCACCGAAGACACCTACGAAGTCCTCAAAGATAGCTATCGGTTTGAAAGGCGCGGCGCGATTACAATCAAAGGCAAAGGAGAGATGACGACTTATCTGCTCAAAGGGAAGCGATAAACCCTTTTCGACGCACCGATTTAAACCGGTTAAGACTCGTTTGATAGGACTGAAATTAACCCCCTATTTTCCTCGGTTTTCCCTGGACAAAACCAAATAAATGATCTACAATAAAATTGAGGAGTGATCCCGAATTTTTGTCATTTTTATGGATGTCATTCGTCCCGTTTTTACGGAGGAAATCCGGCTATGATTCAACTCAAAGAAACCGTTATCTACCCCGACAGTGACGGAAAACCAATGTCAGACAATACTCAACAATTTCGGTGGATTGTCGTCATCAAAGAAAATCTAGAAATTATCTTCAATGACGATCCCAATGTCTTCATCGCTGGCGATTTGCTCTGGTATCCAGAAGAAGGAAATAACAAGCTCCGCCAAGCTCCCGATGTGATGGTTGCTTTCGGACGGCAAAAAGGCGATCGCGGTTCTTACAAACAATGGGAGGAAGAGGGCATCACCCCCCAGGTTGTCTTTGAAATTTTATCTCCCGGAAATACGCTCAAAGAAATGGCGAAAAAGCTGAAATTCTACGATCATTATGGGGTGGAAGAATATTATATCTTCAATCCCGATCGCCCGGACTTTAACGGCTGGCTGCGGAGTCCCGATGGCAGGTTGGATGTCATCGAACAGCCGGAAAACTGGACCAGTCCCCGGCTGGGAATTCGCTTTGAATTGCAAGAGGGAGAATTTACAATTTACCGCCCCGACGGCGAACGTTTTCTGACGCCA
The DNA here is from genome assembly GCF_035615495.1 of Lyngbya sp. CCY1209. Lineage (GTDB taxonomy): Bacteria > Cyanobacteriota > Cyanobacteriia > Cyanobacteriales > Microcoleaceae > Limnospira. Next base: position 53,949 of record NZ_JAJENU010000647.1, read on the forward strand.
ACGGAGTTGGCTAAAAAGGCGGAAACCGAACGACAACGGGCGGAAACCGAACGACAACGGGCGGAAACCGCCGAACAACAAATGGAAACCGAACGACAACGGGCGGAAACCGCCGAACAACGGGTTCGCGAACTCGAAGCCCGTTTGCGAGAACTCGGACAAAGTTTGAATGGTGATTAGAACCCCACCCAACCCTCCCCTTGGCAAGGGGAGGGCTCAGAAGTTATTTTTAATTCTTTAAAAAAAAATTTTTGATGGGGATGGGGGTTGACATGGCAGCCGGCGAACTGTAGAATTTAATTCGGAGGGGGAAGTGTGTCCACTTGCTTGATTTTTTGTTCAACGTCCCCGAGACTTTTATGAACGATCGCCCAATGGAACCCGCGAAGAGTTTGGCTGTCATCCTGCTGGTGGGAATGGTGGCAACGCCGGTTTCTGCGTCTCCCGAAATCGCCGTCAATCTTCACCAAACCCCGAATGCGATCGCCCAGAATAACGCCTCCCTCAGCCTGGGACGGGCGGCGGATTTAATTGATGATTGGTTGAGGGCAAAAAGTCGTATTTTTGCCCCGCCGTTTGATCGCGATACCCTGGCGGCACTGACGACGAGTCGTTTGTATGCAGACACCCTGGAGGCGATCGACTATTTACTCGAAAATGATGGATATTACGAGTACGGTGTGCAAAAACTGGAGTCCGTGGAACGGTTTGCAGAATCGGGCGATCGCGCCACAATTGAAGTAACAATTACAGAAGATGTCACCTTTTATCAAGGCGGGAAAGTTATCGAAAGTACCTTCAACACCCAGCAAGTTCGCTACCAACTCCGATTCCGAGATAACCTCTGGAAAATCGCCGATTCTCAGATTTTGGAGTGAGATAGAATCACCCTTTTTTCAGATGCGGAGTTCGGCAATAGGTGAAAATGAAAATTGCCAAGCTGGCGATCGTGTTGAATGCCATCAAATTCAACAGGATTTTGGGATCGTTATCCCAGCGTCGAAAATACAAATATAAAGACCGATCATTTGATTTGAATGAGTTCCTATAATAGGAATTATTGACCGCTTCCCCGAGATTATTGTGGGCTATCAAACTTTTTTTTAAGCCAACACTGATGTCCGTTATCATTCCCGGCATTAATACAAAAAAGAATACACTGGCCGAGACGACAACTAAACCTCCGAGTACAATCGGAACACGAAGACGGGCCACAAAAACTCCACTTCTCCACGCAAAATATAAGCTCATTATAATCGCGATCGGGATGCCAAACTGACCGATAATTGCACTCAATTGTTGGATATATCCGAGTTTTTCTGGAGGGTCGGGAGGGACGGAAGTCACCGCCAAATAATTCGCCGGAATTCCATCAAATTGTGCGGTCAACAGACCGGGTTCTGTTTCCGTCATCGGCAGGGTGGTGGAAATGTGCCAGTCGGGGGGATAATTGACCGTCACATTCAACGTTCCAAAGTCTTTCCAAGCCTTCGCGGGAGCCAAAATATAAACGATTTGATAGTCCCAATAAAATCGCCCGCTCTGGTGGGTACTCGGGATCATATCGTAGGCAACCTGTAGCCGGCTGGGTGCTTCCGGAAATTCGGCGACAAATTTGAATCCCGTCTCTCCCCGGAAGTCATAGCTGTTATAACTTAACATTTGATCGGGTCGATCTGGGAAAGGAAAAGCCGCCGGAACTTGCGATGGAACTTGCCATTCTTCCGGCACAGGAAACTCTCTGACCATTTGATAAGAAATGGGGGCGTCATCGAGTGTCACCGTGGCAACGGTTTCGGAGGTGCGATCGCTGAAGGCGTTGGGGGCGATAAATAACAATTCGACGGACTCGGATGGACCTCTATTTTGAATCGAATAGGTCGCCGTAATTTTGGCTTCTTTGCCGACTTCCAAAGGTCGGAGGTCGATCGCGAGGGTTTCCTCGACAATTTCAAGCGGTTCCAAATTGCCCCACAATTCTCCGAGTTGGTCGCCCCGTCTAAAAGGGGGCGCCGCATTGGGTAAAACGGCGGACTGGAACAGTAAGATGGCGATCGCCGTTGCCAACAAACCGGCCCAAAACCGCCCGATTTTTGTTAATATCTTGTTACCGCCAGACATAGCCAGAACACTTGCATCAAAATTTACAATTCTTTATGAAAAAATATTGAGCAATTTCAACTCGTCATACCGCCAATCAATTGCAGTATAACATCCGGGCGATCGCCCGGGTTTATCCATTCCCGATTCAAACCCGAAAATTAGATTAAAATTTTCCAACTCGGCCGAAGTGGAGTATAATTAAAGCAATGGAGTAAATTGGGCTGATCCTGTTCTAATTTCCAGATCGACACCGACATCAAACCTCCCGCCAACCGGACGACCCGTCCCCAATCGAGCGATGACCGAACCCGATTCTTTTTCCCCCGAACCCACGGCAGACGGTTCATTCACCTTTTTTTCTCCCGAATTTGGAGAGGCCTTTCACAGCCACTATGGAGCCAAGCAGGAGGCAGAATATAAATTTGTTAAGCCCCTGCAACTGCGCCAAAAAGCCCAAAAAAATCAGATCAAATTATTGGATATCTGTTACGGTTTGGGATACAATACCGCCGCCGCATTATCCGCCATCTGGGAGGTCAACCCGAATTGTCGGGTGGAAGTCGTGGCGTTGGAATCCGACCCGCGAGTACCCCGAAGTGCGATCGCCCAAGGGTTATTAAACGAGTATCCCTTTCCCATTCCCAAATATTTGGCGACCCTGGCGGATGAATTTCGCCTTGATATCGACCTTTTCAATGCCCAATTATTAATCGGCGACGCCAGGGAAACATTGCCACGGGTTTATGATTCCAATTTCCGGGCGGACGCCATCTGTCTCGACCCCTTTTCGCCCCCCGCCTGTCCGCAACTGTGGACGGTAGAATTTTTGGGACTGGCGGCCAAATGCCTCGCACCCGACGGACGCTTGGCGACCTATTCCTGTGCGGCGGCAGTCCGAAGCGCCCTCCTGGCAGGGGGACTGGCGATCGCATCCACCGAACCGAGAGGCCGTCGCACCCCCGGGACCGTCGCCAATTTCGGTGGGACGGACCTGCTCCCCCTGACCCAGAGGGAACGGGAACACCTGCAAACCCGCGCCGCCGTCCCCTACCGCGACCCGAATTTGTGCGATCGCGCCGAATCCATTGTAGAGCGGCGGCGGCAGGAACAGTCCACCTCCGCCCTGGAGCCGACCACCCAATGGAAAAACCGTTGGAAGCGATGGGGAATAATTGACAATTGACAATTGACAATTGACAATTATCAATTCATAATTTTGTGTAAGTGAACCCGAACGAGTAATATAATTAGTAGGTTTTTTGGAAATAATCCACGGGTGCGATCGCTCGCATCTGTACTTGAACACTGACACCGAAAACGTTTGATGGTAGCAGTAGCAATTCTAGCGGCGGGGCGGGGAACGCGCATGAAATCCGACCTGCCCAAAGTTTTACACGAATTAGGGGGGCGATCGCTCGTCCAATGGGTTTTGGAAAGTGCCCGGGGTTTGCGGCCGTCGAGGCGGCTGGTGATCGTGGGTTACGAAGGCCATCGCGTCCGCAACTCCCTCACGGAAACCTATCCGGGGGAAGATCTCGAATTTGTCGAACAGAAGGAACAGTTGGGGACCGGCCACGCCATCCAGCAACTTCTGCCCCACCTCGAGGATTTTACAGGGGATCTGCTGGTTCTCAACGGAGACGTGCCGCTGTTGCGTCCCGAAACCCTGGAACAGTTGATGGACCTCCACAAAAAACAGGGCAACGCTGCCACCATCTTGACGGCGAACCTGCCGAACCCGACGGGATACGGCCGGGTGTTTTGCGACAGCCAGAACCGCGTCAAGCAGATCGTCGAACATCGGGACTGTACCGACGCCCAAAAGCAAAATCACCGCATCAACGCGGGGGTATACTGTTTTAACTGGCCGGCGTTGGCGAAAATTCTCCCCGACCTGAAGGCGGACAACGACCAGCAGGAATATTATTTGACCGATACAGTCCGCCACCTCAGCCCCGTCATGGCCGTGGATGTGGACGATTTCCGGGAAATCATGGGCATCAACAACCGCCGCCACCTCGCCGCCGCCCACGACATCTTGCAGGATTGGGTGAAGGAGGCTTGGATGGATGCCGGGGTGACGCTGATCGACCCCGACAGTATCACCATCGATGATACGGTGAAATTGGAGGCGGATGTGATTATCGAGCCCCAAACCCATTTGCGGGGGCAGACCGCGATCCGGTCGGGGAGTCGCATCGGGCCGGGAAGTTTGATCGAAAACAGCCAGATCGGGGCAAACGTGACAGTATTGTATTCGGTGGTGTCCAACAGTGCGATCGCGGACAATACTCGCATCGGTCCCTACGCCCACCTGCGGGGCCATGCGGACGTCGGGGCGGGATGTCGGATCGGCAATTTCGTGGAATTGAAAAACGCCACGGTCGGCGATCGCACCAATATCGCCCATTTATCCTACATCGGCGACGCCACCCTCGGCCAACAAGTGAACGTCGGGGCGGGGACGATTACTGCCAATTACGACGGGGTGAAAAAGCACCACACCACCATCGGCGATCGCACCAAAACCGGTTCAAATAGCGTCCTGGTGGCGCCCATTACCGTGGGAGAAGATGTCACCATCGCCGCCGGTTCTGTCATCACCGACGACGTGCCCGACGACTGCTTGGCGATCGCCCGGGAACATCAAACCGTCAAACCCGGTTGGCGGTTAAAACCGTAGCAACTCGGATAAACCGAGAAACCGGGTTTCTACCAGCATCTCTCATCCCCACAAAAAACCCTCCTAGAAACCCGGTTTCTTCATCCCCACCCAAGGCGGGTCCTTATCAATTATCAATTATCAATTATTCACCACGGACTGCCAATTAAGGTAATATTTCCCCCCTCGACTTCTCCCGCCGCGTCCAAAACTCCGACGGCGACATCCCCCGCAGCTTCCAGCGTCATATTTCCCCCCTCTCCGGCGAGAGCCCCCGAATACAACTCTCCCCCCGTCGTATCGATATTTCCCTCCCGACTGGCAAGGGTGATATTGCCGCCGTTGGGGGGACTCCCTCCCGGCGGCGGCGGTTGTCCCGGTTGCAGGTTTTCGGAGTTCAAATCTCCGTCGCCGACTGTCGCCGACTCCCGGCGGACTCCTAAAGCCCCCGATATAATATCCCCCGTCATCATATCGTCAGTCGCGGTTATTTGAATATCCCCGCCCCGCCCACTCAAAGCAGTAGAATCGATAACCCCTCCCGTCGTATCCACTTCCCCTTCCGCATCGAGGGTAATATTTCCCGTCCTCCCCGCTTCTTCTATCGTCGCCGTCGAAATATTCTCCGCCACCCGCAAATCGCCCCCCGCATTCAGGACGATTTCTCCTCCCCCCGTCGTCGTCAGTCCCGACAACTCATCCGTCACGCCGCCAACCGTCACGTCGCCGACAGCCTGAAAAAATAGCCCCCCCAACCCAGCGGCGGCTTCCAAATTCCCCGCATCAATCCCCAACGGTTCTGAAATCGACCCGATTTGTCCGTCTCCAGCAGTAATAAAACTCGCCCTCCCCGCCTCAATCAAAGGAGTCCCCGCCCCCCGAAAAACGCTGCCGCCGTTGGCGTGGACGGTTAAATCCCCAGTTGTCGTCAAATTGCCCAACTCGATATTTCCGACTTCCCCCAAACCGCCCAACTCGATAAAAATATTCCCTTCCCCGGCATTCAGTCGGGTCCCTTCCGCCTGAAAAATATTTGCCGCCCCCGCTTCGCGGACATTTCCATCCATCTCGTCGCGATTGCCGAATAACGAAATTTCCCCATTCCCGGCGGACGTATCGATATCGGCCTTTAAATTAATACTGCGTCCCGCCCGCAATTCCACCGAAGTCTCGACAACAATATCGCCCTCGACAGTAATATCGTTGTCGGCATCCAAAATAATATTGCCCTCGGATTCCGCCAGACTATTTGTACTAACGATACTATCGCCTTCCCGAGTCGTTTCACCCTCGCCCCCTTCCACAACCGTCAAATTTCTCGGGTCGAGTAATAGCGTCCCCGGTTCTCCCGAGATTCCCCCGACATTCACACTCCCCAAAAACTGCAAGTTCCCTTCGCCCGACACTTCCACAAACCCGCCATTGATTCCCATCGCCGTTGCGGTTCCCGAAAAATAAGTATTTCCGTCCGACCAAATGACAATATCCCCGCCATCTCCGGTTATCGAATTTGCGGATAGGACGGAAAGACCGTCAATGGTCGTCGTCCGAGAGTTGGGAAAATCCCCATTTCCGCGATAACCGCCGCCGACGTAAATACTGCCCCCGCCGTCGGTTCCCGATGCCGAAATTTCGCCATCGACAACGGCGACCGCTTCGCCAAAAATACCCACGGTTCCGCCCGTCCCGCTTTCCGTTTCCGCCGTCGAAAGGGTTCCGGATGCGATCGCACTTCCGGCCCGATTCGGTACTGTCGTCTCGGAATGACCAAGAACGATTTCGCCGTTGGTATTGACGCTGACGGTATTCGCGTTGACGGTATCATCCCCCGCCAACAGTTGCGGAAAATCCAAAGGTGTGATAGGATAATGGTGAGTGCTTTCCGACGGCAGGGCGGAGATTTCCAAGCTCAAAAGTTGTCCGACGTGGGAAATGCGAACCCGACTCTCTCCGGGGACGGCCGCGATGGTAATATTACCCCCCGAAACCGACAGATTTCCGGTATTGATGACCGTTCCACCCAGCAGGGTCAAATTGTGTCCGGCATCTAAGGTCAAATTGCCCTGGTTGACGATCGCCCCCGGCCGGTCGATCGCGAATAAATACCCGCTGGGAGTCCCCACAAAACTGCGATAATTATTATCGGCGATCGCGTCAAACCAGTTATTCCCAAATTCGATACCCGTGGCGGTGGTGACGGTAAAATCGCCCGGGACATTCAAACGGGCGTTGGGGCCGAAAACAATACCAGCCGGATTCATCAAAAATAGGTTGGAATTGCCCCCTGTCACCTGAATCAAACCGTGGATAATCGAAGCATCCCCGCCCACGACCCGACCCAAAATATTGCGAATTTCGGGATTCGATAAAAAGTTGGCGACCTGCCCTTCCGAGAGTCCGAATTGTTGGAAACTGTGAAACAAATTCTGACCGTCCCCGGCGAGGGAACCGCCCCGGATGTCGAACTGATTTCCTTGTACATCGACAACCGTTCCCGTCCCGTCTGCGGCGGGGGTGACGGGTTGAGTTTGGGCAATCGCGGGAAATAAAATAACCGCCATTGTCGCGTCACAAATCAGCCCCAGACTCAATTTCAGCCAACTGCTTTTCATCGATTTATCTCCTGGTTTTCCGAACCGCAACGCACCCAAAATATCAAAATTATTTACAATTCTTTAAACAAAATCAAAATTGTTTGTGCTATAATAGTGGCAATTTTAATTCTGTCGGGAGTGATCGCTTCTCCACCATTTTCCCATCTGCCCGGAACAAATATACCATCGTCTGTCTTTCAAATTGACGAGTTTTACAGCCGATTTGATATTTCAATATCGGCAATATTCCTTTCAACCATGCTAACAAAATTGTGTCGGCAATTGGGCATTGGGTCGTTGCGATCGCCCGTCGCCACCGAAAAACTCTTCCCCAAGCCAGACGAAAACCGGAGGCGGTGGGAGGCAAAATAGACAAAGATCCGATACCCGCGACGGCGGGATATCGAGAAGAATTGAGGAACAGTTATGGCTCAAGAGCAGACCCGAGAGCAAAATCGCGAAGTCGAGCCGCAACAGCCGGAAGCCGAAGCCTGGAAGGATATCGCCATCAGCCCCACCACCGATCCCCAGGACTTTCTGGGGGAAGATCCCGAAGAAGCGATTCCCTCCAAAACTGACGACGAAGAATAGGAGGAACCACCATGATATTCCGCGATCGAATTGAAGCGGGCCGCCGCCTGGGACGGGAGTTGAGATCCACCTACGGGAACAACCCCGACGCGGTGGCGTTGGGACTGCCCCGGGGAGGTGTCCCCGTCGCCTACGAAGTCGCCCAAATCCTCGATGTCCCCCTGGACGTGCTTTTAGTCCGAAAATTGGGGGTTCCCGGCCATTCAGAATTAGCGATGGGGGCGATCGCATCCGGCGACGTCCGCTACCTGAACCCGCAGATTGTCAGGAGTTTGAGGTTATCCCGGGGGGCGATCGAAACAGTCGCCGAAGCCGAAACGCGGGAGCTCCACCGCCGCGAGCAACTGTACCGGGGCGACAGGCCCCCCCTCAACGTCACGGACAAAATCGCCATCATCATCGACGACGGTTTGGCGACGGGGGCGACGATGCGGGTGGCCATCCAAGCCCTGCGGCAGCAGCAACCCCGAGAAATCGTGGTGGCGGTCCCGGTGGCGGCGGTGGAAACCTGCGACGAGTTGCAGGATGTGGCCGATCGCGTTTTCTGTACTGAAACGCCCCACCCGTTTTTGTCCGTCGGTTTGTGGTACAACAATTTCTCCCAAACGTCGGATGAGGAAGTGTGTCAACTGCTGAAAGAAAAGTGTCCGGCTTAGGATTTTCAACTGTCGGGGCGATCGCATTATAAACCCGATTGAGAGAATGCGATCGCCCTTCATAACAATTTACATTTTACCCATTGGGAAATGGAATAGAATTTGATAGGCTAAAGTATATTTCAATTTGGGCGGGGAAGAAACCCGGTTTCTCGGTCGAGCGTTCGGCTGCTAATTCACTCAGTCTATTTCAGGAGTCGCCAGATGTCCAGATTGCGGGTTATGCAGTACCAAGCGGAAGTCGAAAAACTCATTCGCGACGGGTGATGTTTTTGGTTAAAAATCAGGAGGGAAAACGATGACTGTTGATGCGGCGATCGAGCAAACCTTATCCCAGATGCCGGAAGAACTCAAGCGAGAGGTTTTGAACTACGCCACCTACTTGCTATCCAAGTACGGCGATCGCAAGACTTCCGAGAATAGCACCGGCAAAAAACGACGTTCTGGCATTTTGCAGGGGATGTTTGTTTTACCATTACCCGACGATTTTGACGAACCCCTGGAAGATTTTCAGGATTATATGTGGTGATGGCTTTTCTATTAGATACTCACACATTTATCTGGCTCACAGCTAATAGTCCCAGCCTGCCAGAAACTTTGAGAGAGACAATTGATACAGCAGAAACGGTCTATCTCAGTATTGCCAGCCTGTGGGAAATTGCCATCAAGCTACAATTGGGTAAGCTATCGCTCCACCAAGATTATGAACTGATTGGCGCAGAATTTCGATCGCCTTCCGAGAAACGATATCGACTTCACGCTTGAGAATCATTGCAAGCTGATTTTCAATTTCTTCTAAATCGAACAAGCTGACCTTGGCTTCGGGGTCAAATGTCACCAAAAAATCGATATCGCTTTCATCTGTAAAGTCATCTCGCAACACGGAACCGAATAGATCTAATTTTTGAATTTTCCAGTTTTGGCAAAATTCTTTGATGGTTTCCAGGCTGATGCCCAAACGTTGTTCGATCGCGTCGATATTCATCGCAGTACGGATCATCCTGATAGATATAGATGAAAGGGGGCGATCGCATTATAAACCCGATTGAGAGAATGCGATCGCCCGTATATTTTAGCGTTGGTCAGAGTCGGAAATCGAGGGTGGAGAGAAATGGGGTGCGATCGTCTCCGGGATAATGGCCAGTGTCCAGAGCTAAAACGTAGCGTTTTGTAAAGCTGAAAAGACAACCTGCTTAACATTTCTCAAAAAATCCCCGATCGCCTCGGATAATAAGAAACCGGGTTTCTATGAGAGTTGATGGGTTGCCATGAAATATCCTTCGAGAAACCCGGTTTCTACGCCTCACCCGACACTGATAAGAAACCGGGTTTCTATGAGAGTTAATGGGTTGCCATGAAAGATCCTTCTAGAAACCCGGTTTCTACCCCCCACCCGACACTGATAAGAAACCGGGTTTCTATGAGAGTTGATGGGTTGCGATGAAAGATCCTTCTAGAAACCCGGTTTCTACCCCCCACCGACTAAACTTATGCAGTCAAAAAAAATCCCCGATCGCCTCGGGGAAATTACAAACTATCGAGTGAAAATTACACCAATCTCAGATTGGGATAGTAAGCCAAAACATCGTCGCTGCTGAGGGTGTCGCCGCTGGCTTGGGGAGTCCAGAGCACCTCCACCGCCAACAACTGTTCGCTGCCGACGGAACCCAGACGGCCGATCGCAACTCGCAGGTCTTGGGAACTCTCAATTTTGGGCAAATCCAACTGCCCCAACGTACCCACAACCAACGTGACGATAATATATTCGCCGGGATTTTCCGGGGTGTCTTGGGGGACGATCGCGCCCTCCGTTTCCCCGCCGCCGATGCGTTGATTGTTGACGTTGGAGAGGGTTTCTTCGGTGAACTTACTCCGCTCCGCGATCGCCAATTGATTGAACTTAGCCTCCGCCGAATTCAACCGCATTTGGTCGGAAGTGCTGGCACCGTACACCCAATATTCCGGGTGGCGTAACAGTGCCAAAGTCGCCTCCTGCAACACCTGGGCGCGACCTTCCGCCGACCCCGTGTCCGCCGTGGCGGCGAGGCGATCGAGATCCGCCTGCAAGCCGCGACCTTCAGCTAACAAACCGACCTGAACTTGGGCGATCGAAACCTTCGGATTGGTGACTTCCGCCTCCTGGACGCCCTCGCCGACGGCCCGGAAACTTCTAATAATAAAGTTGGCGATCGCGATCACGATCAGGATCGAAAAGATCCCGCCGAACCCGCCGAATCCGAAGAACGGAAGCAAAAACGGAAATCCGAATCCGCGGCCGCCGTAGTATCCGCCGCCGCCCGGAGCCGACCGGGGAGACGGGGCAAACGTGCGACTCGGGGCGCGGAACGAACCGCCGCCGATGCGACCCCCACTCCGGGCCGCCAAAGCGTTATCCGCGTGGCCGAATCCCAGTGCGAGAATCAGGGCGATCGCGATCAGGGGTTTAAAAAAGGGTTTGACAATTGCAAACAGTTTTTTGAGCATAAATTATCCTATCTCTCCTCGGAACCGGAACTCTCTCCAGTCCGTCATTTCAGAATCGGGAAGGGACAAGATCTGACAATTGTCAATTGTCAATTATCAATTATCAACTGCTCTCCCACCCCAATTCTTATCTATACTGTAACGTCTTGAGGGCAATCGCTTAAAGGCGCCGGAGTGTCGGGAATTCCCCCAAATTGGCGAAACATCCGTACCTTCTCGGTTAAATCTGGGGAACCATCCCGGCCCGGTTGCCAAAACCATTCAAATCGATGATAAAATCCCATCCTGGCTCGATCGCTTGTCAGCCTCCCGAATGTTTGATCTCCAATCCCTGCAAATTTCGAGCCGAGTCGCGACAGTCCTCGGGAGTCTGTGGCTGACCCTGGGAATCGCCGGTCCCGACTGGCCGCAACGGACGCCCCCGGAACCGGTGATCGCACCCCCTCCAGAACAACTCGCCCAAACCGGCAACTGTCCCACCGAATTGGACACCCTGACCGCCGAATTAGTCAAAGATTTACCCGCCTACGCCAACCGCGTCATCCAGCGATCGCCCCCCGCAACCGACCCGCGAGATCCCGGCACCACCGTCATCTTCGCCACCGCACCCCCCCCAGAACCCCTCCCCATCGCCCCCAATTTACCCCCCTCAGACGACCTCCACCGAGCCTTCATCGCCACCCGGGAGCGATTTTATCAAAACAGTCGTGCGATCGCCTTTCACCGCTACCACTGGCTCTTTCTGCGCCGCACCCCCGACGGCTGGGAACTGGTGAAACTGTACTCCCAATCCGACCCCTACCCCGGATACCAACTCTTCCCCCAACCCTGGGACAGCAGCAAAAGCGCGATCGCACAAGCGATCCGTCTGTGGTTGAGAGACTGTGAGGGAGTCGGGAGTAGGGAGTGGGGAGTCGGGAGTAGGGAATAGGGAATAGGGAATAGGGAAGAGAATTTGTCGGGGCAACCGAGTTTTTAGAAACCGGGTTTCTACCCCAATCTCTCATTCTCCCCCAAATTCCCCTAGAAACCCAGTTTCCAGTCTTAATTATTAATTATTGATTGTTAATTGTTAATTGATTCAAGTCGTTTCCGCACCTCCTGAATGTCCTGCCACATCAGCCATTTGGGTTTGCCCGGTTCCTTGGACGGGTTCCGCAACAGGTAGGCGGGGTGGAAAATCGGCATACAGTCCCGGCCCTCCCACTTCATCCACTGGCCGCGAATTTTGGTGATGCCGCGCTTGTCCCCCAGCAGGGATTTCACCGCCGTCGCCCCAGTGAGGAGGATAATTTTCGGGTCGATGAGGCGGATCTGTTCCAACAGATAGGGCTTGCAGGCTTCCAGTTCCCCCGCCGACGGGGTGCGGTTGCCGGGGGGGCGGCAGCGGATGGCGTTGGAGATGTAAACTTCGCGATCGGTGCTCAGTTTGACGGACTCCAAAATTTTATCCAAGAGTTGCCCCGACTTGCCCACGAAGGGGAGCCCCTGTTCGTCTTCATTCTGTCCCGGGGCTTCGCCGATAATCATGATCGGGGCGTTCGGGTTGCCCCGGCCGATGACGGCGTGGGTGCGGTTTTGGCCGAGTTCGCAGCGATCGCATCGATTGCAGTGCTCGGAAATTTGTTCCATCGTCTGATAGGTTCCCGGCGGGATGGGAACTTTGGCATCCGTGGGAATCCGTTCCGGGTCGAAATCCGGGACGGCGGGGGGGGACGAATCGATAGGGGAGAGATCGAATAGATTCAGTTGTTGGTCGTCGTCGGACATGGAAGAAATTGTAGATTGTAGGGGCGCAAGGCTTGCGCCCAGGTATGATCGCAAACAGTTGCGGGTCGCATCCACAACAGCCATTATAGAGGTGATGGGACTGCGGAGGGCGAGCCGATCATGTTCCCCAACCCCCTATTTCGCGATCGCACCCACGCCGGCGAAGAACTGGCCGAAGTGATCGCCGCAGATTTGGAAAAATTGCAGATGGCCTCCCTGGCCTCCCCCCTGGTGTACGCCCTGCCGCGCGGCGGTTTGCCCGTCGCCGAACCCGTCGCCCGCCGTCTGGGCTGTCCCCTGAGCGTGGTGGTTGCCAAAAAAATTACTCTGCCGGAAAATCCGGAATTGGCCTTGGGGGCCGTGACGTCGGACGGCTATGTGCTTTGGTCTGACCGCCGCCCCGGCAGTTTTTCCGACCAGCACTCGATCCTCCGCCACGCCCACATCAAAGCCCAGAACCAATGGCAGCAGTTCGCCACTTACTGTCCCCCGGTCGCGATCGCCGATCGCCTGATTTTGCTGGTGGATGACGGTATCGCCACGGGGATGACAGTAGAAGTGGCTGTGGGTGCCGTGCGATCGCAAAAACCGGCGGCGATCTGGATCTGCGTCCCCGTCGCCCCCTTCGAGGTCCTCCCGTCTGTAAGGGAATATTGCGATCGCCTCATCGTTTTGGAGACGCCACATATTTTTCTCAGCGTCAGCCGCTTTTACGAGGAATTCCCCCAGGTGGAGACATCCGAGGCGATCGAATGTCTGAAACGGCAAAACAATTAACAATTAACAATTAATAATTGATTTTCTCCTCCGCTTCCTCCGCTTCCTCTGCCTCCTCCGCTTCCTCTGCCCCTTTTCGGTTTTCACCACTTGCGACGGGGGGGATCTGCTATTCAATTCCGGGAAGGGTTGGTATAATTACCTAGAGACGAGACAGAACTGACCTTCAACTTTTCTCCGGCCGACGATCTCGGACCCTTCGCGATCGCCCCAGGATGCGGACCGTTGGCCAGTCCACCGGAAGCCGTCGCGATCCGTCCGGCTTCTCGCCCCATTCATTTAGCGGTTAATTGATCATGAGTAAGATTTGGTTTGAAGACTACCAACAGCAATGGCAAGATTGGCAAAATCAGTGGATCGACGCCTGGAAAAATAGCATCCCGGACGTCAAGGATCTCCCCGACGCTTCGGAAATGTTCGGAAAGGCGTTGGAAGCTCAAGAAGAAGCGGTGAAAGCCAGCTTCAAGATCCAACAAGATGCGATCGACACAGCTACCAACCTGCAAAAGCAGTGGTCGAATACTTATTTCGATACGATGAAACAAATGCCGTTGGTCGCCAACAAATAGGGAATCGCTGGGGGCGGTCAAAAAATCGCCCCGACTTCCCACTCCTTACTCCCGACTCCCTCAACCCAATTCGGCGATCGGTTCCCAATTTTGCACTTCTTCAAATAGGGTTTGATAGCCCTGGACGTTGGGGTGCAGGCCGTCGGAGCACAGTTGTGATCGCACCCAATCTTCTCCCCGGGCAATCCAGCGATCGAAAATATCTAAATAGGGAATATCCCGCACTGCACAGGCCAGCCGCGTTGCTTCTTTATAGGCATATTGGTCGGCGTGGTTGTAATACATACAACCCAAGAAGGGCATCTGTTTTTCGTCAATGGGGGTCATGCCGACGAAAATCACCGGACACAAACTTTGGGCGAGATCGAGGAGGTTGGCCATCTGGATGCGGAAGGCGTTAAAATCCGTGAGCGCGCGCCCGTCGGGCCGTCTCAGGCGAGGCGTATCGTTCACCCCGACAGACAAAATGATCAAATCGGGGAGACGGTTCCGCAGTTCCCCCCGCTGGCGAAATTCCTGTTCGAGTCGCTGGCTCACCTGGGCCACGCCGTTTCCCCGAATTCCCAAATTGTAGAGGGCGTGTCCGGGGCGATCGGGAGACATCCACTGCCGTCGCAACCGTTCGACCCAGCCTCCGCCGACCGGATCTCCAAATCCGTAGATCAAACTGTCCCCCAAGGCGATAATTCTCCGGGGTTGGACTTTCTGTTGGACTGCTGCAAATTTTGGGGTGGCAAGTGCTGGCATCATGCGACGCTTTGAACCTCACTATATCGACATCTCTCCACGGAGCCCCGAGGGTGTATTCCTGGGCGGGTGATGAAATCAGAATCCGCTGACAAGGCGCCTAAGTCGCCGTTACTATAAGCCTAGCATAACAAATCTTAATAAAAAAGTTCTTGGTGAACGCCCGCCTCTCAGATTGGCGGCAGTTTTGTATAGAAAATCACAATTCAAACCGATGGCGGAGAAGTCCGACAGAAGGGGATTCCGACCGGGTGCGATCGCGGATCTTCGCCACGGTTGCTTCCTGTAAATTACCGTTGAGTTAATCCCAGGTAAAATTGAGCTTAACGAATTTCGGTGTCCCGGGCAACGGCGGATTCGGAAGGGTGGAAATCGGCCGTTTTTTCGGAACCGCGATCGCGCCGTGGATTTGAGATGAATCAGGATGAGATTTTGTAACAAAACTTACCGTCCGCAATCCGGGGAAAATCCGACGAAATTTCCGGCCAAACCCGAGAATTGCGATCGCCATCAACCCCGGTTTGAGCTTATAATGGTAACGAACTCAAATCCGAGTTTTGTCCGGTCGGGAGTGACCCGCCGCCTCACTTCCGCCCCGTCCTCAAAAGTGATGGGGAACTTAGCGGTTATAGGAATATGGATACCAAACTATTTGAAGATTACCAAAAGCAAATGATGGACTTCCAGAAAAAGTGGTTCGACACTTGGATGGAGAGTTTCCCCAACTTAAAAGATGCTTCCCCCCTCTCGGAAAGCTTCGAGCAAACCTTGAAAATGCAAGAGGAAATGGTCAACTCCTACCTCGACACCCAAAAGCAGACCAACCAAATGATGTTGGATGCTCAAAAGCAACTGTGGAGCGAATATTTCAAAACCATGAAAAAAAATGTAGCCAGTGTCAGTTAATTTCCGCCCCCCATTAACCCCGTTCTCAAACAACAATATCCTCCCCTCCCCCGGGCGTTCATTCTCGGGGGTTTTTTTTGGGGGAGTCGGGAGAAGGGGGAAATCAATTAATAATTATCAATGATCAATGATCAATGATCAATGATCAATGATCAATTCTTTCCCCCCACCCGGATTCAACGCGCTTTCAGCCAATCCACAATCGTCGGGGGTAGATCCCGCTGCACCTTGCCGCTGACGTACATTCCGATGTGGCCGACGGGGAAGGATTGGGCGGTGTAATCATCGCTGGCGATGTAGTTTTCCAAAGCCAGGGAAGACGACGGCGGGACGAGGTGATCCTTTTCCGCGTAGAGATTGAGGACGGGCATGGTAATATTGCTCAAATCCACCGAGCGATCGCCGAGCATCACCTCCCCTTTGATCAGCTTGTTGTCCTGATAGAAATCCTTGAGGAACTGGCGGTAGGTTTCCCCGGCCTGGTCGGGACTGTCAAAAATCCACTTTTCCATCCGCAGGAAGTTCAGCAACTTATCGCGGCTGCCCATAATTTCGGGCAGGTCGAGGTATTTTTGATATCCCAGTTGCAAGGGTTTGAGCATCAGGAACTCGATATTGAGATAATCGCCGGGAATATTTCCGAGCGCATCTACCATAAGGTCGATATCCACCGCCTCCGCCCCCAGAGTGCAGCCGCCCCGGGCGTTGAGGAGGGTGTTGGGCATCTCAAAATCCACCGGCGCCACCATCGTCACCAGGTTTTTCACCTTTTCCGGATGCAGGGAAGAATAGCAGAGACTGAAAGTTCCCCCCTGGCAGACGCCGAGCAGGTTGATGGCGTCCAGGTCGTGGCGATCGCGGATAAAATCGACGCAATTATCGATGTAACCGTTGATATAATCATCCAGGGTCAGCCAGCGATCGCTGCGGGTGGGATATCCCCAATCGATCAGATAGACGTCCAACCCCAACTTCAGCAAATTCGCCACCAGAGACCGGCCCTCCTGCAGGTCTACCATAAAGGGGCGGTTCACCAAAGCGTAAACGATCAGCAGCGGCACCGGAAAGGGATTTTCCACCTTCGATTCAAAGCGGTAGAGCGTCACCTTATCTTCCTGGTAGACCGCCTCCCGGGGGGTGACGCCGACAACGATATCCTCCTCCTTCAAGCTGGTGAGGTTGTCCATCCCGTGGACGATCTTTTCCGTCAGGTCGGTGTATTCCTGGGTCAGGTCTTCCAGACCCATCTGCAATGCAAACGGCAGCATGGCTTGATGTCCTCCAAGCAAAAACAAATTGAACTCGACAATAAATTGAGTCAGGTCAATGAGGGAAAGATTCGGAATTTTTTTCTCTCAACTCGAACTCGCCACCTCTCCGGATTCGGAATCCGACGTATTCGCCAATTGTTTTTTCAGAGATTTCACCTCTTTGCGAAGTTCGTAAATGGTCTTGTGCATTTCGTCGATTTCGCTGCGGAGGGGCAAATTCAGCGATCCCATCCAAATTTCCATCAACTTTTGCTGCTCGACGCGGTAGGCGTTGAGGGAATTGATGAACCGGCCGCGAATTTTGAGCTGATCTTCCGAGCAGAAAGTTTCCTCGAAAACATCGTCGATGGTGACGCTCCACAACTGCTGAAACTGCCGCCAGCTTTCGACTTTTTCCCCCTTGCTGGCGCGGGAGGCCAGTTCTTCCATCAACTTCCCGAAGGCGCGAACCTGGATATCGGCGAGGACGACCTGATAATCGTTGCTGGCCCGGTAGAAGTCAGTCCAGGCTTGGAAGTGGCGGAGCACGGCGCCGTTCAACTCCCGACTTACCCCCAGCATCGGACTCTGGAGAACGGTGCCGAAGGTGGGTTGATAGAGTTGGTCCCAATAGAGGTTGTTGAGTTCAATGAGGGCCTCGCTTTTTCCCATCATCGCCGAGCTGAAGGGGACCGTCGCGGCGCCGGTGTAGTTCATCCAGGTCTGGCCAAACTTCTGCATCTGTCCGACGTAGAGTTTCCATAACCCCGTCGTGCTTTCGGTTAATTTGCGCGGGCCGGCGGCGAAGTCTTCGATTTGTTGGCGGACCTGTCGGGAGTAGTTGTCGAGGGTTTCCTGCCAGTTAGCACCGGATTCGACTTGGGGTAAAAGATCTTTCCAGGCTTCAAAGGAGAACTGCAGGAAGTGCATCAATGCGGCTTGATTTTGTGCCATCTGGCCGGCGGCGAACCCCGATGCCGACTGGCCGTTTTCGTCCGTCCCCGAGGTGAGGGAGGCGTTCATGGTGTCGAACCAGCCTTTCCAAATTTCCGTCCCCGTCTGCGTCCAGGTTTTGACCCATTGATTGGCCATGTCGCTCCAGGGATTGGTTTCATTTTCCATTGTCCGGACCTCTCGTGTGGCTGACGTGAAAATTTTATTGCACTCGCGGTGATAACTGTCGTTTTCCGATCGCATCTTTATTCTTGTGCCCCGAGTGGCAAGGTAGCTCAATTGTACTGTCGCCGAAAATCGGTATACGGCAATACCAGAAAGATTTTATTTTTTTTCGACGGGCATTTGTAGATCGGAGTTGAACCCCCCGCCCCGGAAAAATCGGGCGACACCCTCTCCGCCTCCCCGGCGGGGAAATCTTAAGTTTTGCTAAAAGTGTCGGGGGGGGGGTTGAGTCCATCTCTGAAATTCTATACAATAATAAAGGATTGCAAAAGACGAGCCTTTACCGAAAAGAATGAGGGTTCGTAACAATTTCCAGTCGGGTTCAAAACTGACGGAAATTGTCGGGTAACGAGCCGGGTCAGCACCCCCGGCTGAAGCACGGGGGCTTCGTGCCCTCCCCTTCAGGTAGCTGACCAGCTATCGCCTTAACTG
>NZ_JAJENU010000648.1:0-15908 GCF_035615495.1 Lyngbya sp. CCY1209
GAATCAATTCCCAAGCTAATAGCTCAAATCATCTGAAGATGATTGGGGAGGTTTAGGAGGGGATAACCGGATCTGATATAAAGAATCAAAGCCCCCAGAATTGGGGGTTTGGGGGCCGGTAATCAAGAATCAAAGCCCCCAGAATTGGGGGTTTGGGGGCCGGTAATCAAGAATCAAAGCCCCCAGAATTGGGGGTTTGGAGGCCAGATATTTTTCAAATTTATTCCCCACTCAACACAACCTCCAAAAGCCGATCGCACACTTTTGACCAGGTGAAGTTTTCCCTGACAAATGGGGTTCCGAACTGGCGCACTTTTTGTTTTAAATCGGGCGCTTTTATTGCCATTTCCATCAGGTCGATCAGGTGGCTGTTTTGCGGTTCGAGATAGAATTTTATATCCCCTTCGCGATCGCGGAATTGTCTGAGTTTGCTTTCGATTTGCAGGCTAAATTCCGGGCGGGCAAATTCGTCCGTCGGACCGCCTTTCGTGCAGATGACGGGGGTTCCACAGGCGATCGCTTCCAAAACCGGCATATTGAATCCCTCCGCAGAATAGGGGGAAACGTAGACATCCGCCGCCTGATAGAGTTGGGCGATTTCCGCTGCCGAAAAGTTCTCGCCGATGTAGCGCATTCTGGGGCGAATGAATTCGATTTCCGCATCGGTCAGGGCGTATTTTGTCGCCTTTTTAATCGAGTCTTTCGAGGGGAAAATGGCATCCCTACCTTTCAAAATTAACTTGGCTTCCGGGTGGCGATCTGCGACGGTTACAAATGCCTTTAAAAGCCGACTGATGCCCTGCCGTTCGTTCCACATAACGCCGATATTTAAGAAGACAAAATGATCCGCCCAGCCGAATTTTTTTCGCAGGCTATTCCGTTCATCTTCGGTCGGCGGATGGTGGACTTTGGGATCGAATCCCAGCGGCACGATCGCCACCCGTTCCGGCACCGCGCCGCTGTTGAGAAATCCCCGCCGCGACCATTCCGAAGCGGTGATAATTATACTGTCGGAATTGAGGTGGGCTTCCCGAAAAGATTTGATGCCCATGCCCCGCAAAATCGTTTGGGGGACGATGCCCCATTCCGTACACCCGAAGACCGCCGTTTTTTTGCTGTTAGAAGATGCCAAATTAAACGGGCAGTACATCCGCAATGTGATGTCGGCTTCGAGATTTTCCGGGGGTTGCGGCAAGTTATCTAATATCTCCTCTTCTTCTGGGGAAAATAAGCCCGGGCTGGGTTTCCAGTCTTCCGTAACATAGGGCATATCCCGATGGAATAGTTCCAGGCGCGATCGCTTTTTCAGTTCCAACAATTGGTGGCTGTTAATTAAAGCGTAAGAATGGGGGATCGATCGCCACCCTTCCACAACCATTTGATAGGAGGATTTTTGCGGGGAAAGAATAGGAGCCGGGTTGACCGCCGGTTTTTCCGGGTCGAGACAGTCCAAAATGCGATCGAGGCAGTGTTTCCAAGTGAACCGTCCGGCGACAAATTGGGGCACCAATTCCCGCGCCATCGTCCCCAATTCCGGCTGTTCGACCATCTGTTTCATCAATGCCGCCAAATGTTCCCAGTCCGGGTGCAGCAAAAAGCGTGTTTGGCAATTCGTGACCAACGTGCGAAACTGACTCAAAATCGGCAGGGCAAAATCCGGGTGCGTCCAGTCCTGGGCGGGACTTCCGGCCGTGTAAATAATCGGCAGGCCGCAGGCACCGGCTTCCAAAATCGGCAGACCCATCCCCGGTGCCACGTCGGGGGAGACGCAGGCATCCGCGGCCTGGTAGAGTGTCGCCAGCCCCCCGAAGGAGAGGGTGTCGCCGACAAACGCCAACCTCGGCTGCACCCGCCGCGCCTCTTTGTCGTCGAGGATGTCCCGGCAGGCTTCGAGCAAGGCATTTTCGGACTGTTGCGGGTGGGTGCCTTTCAACACCAGTCGGGCGTGGGGGTATGCTTCCACCACCGCCGCGAAGGCTTTCAGGAGGGGGCGCACCCCGCCGGCACTTCCCAGGTCGCCGACGTGGAGGAAGACGAAATAATAGTCCCAGTCGAGGGTAGCGCGCAGTTCGGCGCGCCGTTCCGGGGTGGCGGGTTTGAAGATTTCGGGGTCCACTCCCGGCGGGATGACGGCGATCTGGCGGGGGGGGATGCCCCGGCGCAGCAGCCCGTCCCGGGACCACTGGGAGGGGGTGATGAGGGTGACGTCGGGGGAAAGGGTCGAATTTGGGGGGGGCGAGTCGGCCAGGGTTCCCCAGCGGGGGGCGATCGCGATGCCGGTGCGGCGGGAGTCGGCCGGCGCAAAATTGGGGGTTTCGGAAATTCGCAGGGTGATGTCGGCTTTGCCCTGGCGGGGGGAAAATCTCTCGCAGAGGGTTGGGAAGTCCGGGTCGAACTCGGTCAAAATCGGGTCGCGATCGCGCTCCGCCGCCGCGCCGGTTTGGTAGGAAACCGCCAGATCCGGGCGCTTCGCCATTTCTCGGAGCAGAAAATCGGTGGCGCAGGCGTAAGCGTGGGGTCGAAACGGCCAGCCTTCAACGTGAATTCGCATGGACAAACAGTGGATGGGGGTTTTCTTCGGGTTGCGGGGGGGCGATCGCATCCCTGCCATCATATAGCATGACATCCCCGGCTTCGGCGGTCGGGAATCGGGAGTCGGGAGTCGGGAATCGGGAATCGGGAGTCGGGAATCGGGAGTCGGGAATCGGGAGTCGGGAATCGGGAGTCGGGAAATCCCCCTCAATCCCGCCGTTTTTTCAATCCAATAAAGTTGGGGGATGTCGCCGTCAAAACGGGAAAAATCCAGCCGCGATCGACATCGTGAGATTGCCATGTAAGTCGGGCGTTGTTATTATTGTCAATGACCGAATAAAGCGGGTTAAATCTCCGGCTATTTTGCCGATCTACTCCGTCGCCGAAACCGAACTTCATTCTATGTTAGAATCGACCTGTTCCGGCGGTGGTGCGAAGTCCGGGAAATTCCAGATCCCGTCCGAGCCATCATCGGGAGCCGCCGACAGACCGCCTTCCACCCCCGACCGTCCTCAACCGATAAAAATGACGATCCCATGAGCGATCAAAAACCCACCCCACCCGACAGGCGGATCACCCTTTCCCTGTCGAACATCTTACTCGTCGTCGGCGCCGTCTTGGTGTTGGTTTTACTCTCCCAACTCCAGGGACTGATCGTCCTGATCATGATTTCCGTGGTCTTGGCATCTTCCATCGTGCCGCTGGTGGATTGGGCGCAGGGGATGAAAATGCCCCGCTGGCTGGCGGTCATCTTCGTCTATTTGACCCTGATCGCCGGACTGACCGGGTTCGGCCTGCTCATCGGGCCGAGCGTCGTCGATCAGATCGGTCTGCTGGTGCGCCAGTTGCCGCTGTTCGCCGAACGGATCGTCGATCTCGTCAGCAACATCGCCAGCCGCCTGGGGGAAGACACCCCCGCCCTGATCGATCGCCTCGTCGATACCCAATCCCTGACCAACTGGGTGATCCGCTCCTCCCAACAACTGCTGCTGCGCTCCTACGGCATCACCCGGGGGATCGTGGGGGGAGTGTTCAGCTTGATTTTAGCCCTGTTCGTCTCCGGCTACATGGTCGCCGACAGCAAGACCCTCGTCAACAGCGTCGTGCAGCTCTTTCCCGCCCCCTGGAACGATCGCCTCGCCTCACTCGCCGAACCCGTGAGTCGTCGCATGGGCAGTTACATTCGGGGACGGCTGATCGTCTCCGGTATTTTGGGGGTGACGATCACCACCGCCCTGGGATTTTTGGGGCTGCGGGAATTCGCCGTCGGTTTGGGAGCGATCGCCGGCGTGACCAATTTGATCCCCTTCCTCGGCCCCATCTTGGGGGCGATCCCCGCCCTGGTGGTCGCCCTAGCCAAGGGGGGCTGGTTGTTCGTGTGGGTGCTTCTACTCTACGTGATCCTGCAAAACCTGGAAACCTACGTCCTCGACCCCCTGCTGGTGGGGTCGTCCGTGGGCGTCCACCCCCTCTATCAACTGCTGTCCGTGTTGGCGGGGGTGCAGGTTTTGGGGATCATCGGGGCCCTGATCGTCCCCCCCTGGTTCGCCGGTGTGGCGGCCCTGGTGGAGAACTTGTATTTGGAGCCGAAACGCTCGGCCGAACGGCAACTGGCGATCGTCCCGATGCCGGAAGTCCCCGCCCGACGCCCCCCCAATTCCGACCCGACACCCGAGCGCACCCCATGAAACTCACGGAAGATGACTCGATGCGGCTGATCGACAGGGCGATCGCCGCGGCCCCGGTCGCCCGCCACAACAGCCCACCCCCGGTAGAACAGCGGGACGCCCCCGGCGGCGGTTCCCAGAAAATTCAACCCGGTTTGCCCACCCTGGCGATCGCGATCAGGGGGTCGGGGCGGTGGATAGTCCTCGGCGAACGGACAGAAGAAGAACTTGAGGCTACACTGGATGAACTGCAAGGGCACTCCCAGCCAATCGGCACGGCGACGGGGAATTAGCCCCCCACGGCCGGATCGCCGTCTGTCGGCTCCAGAATCAAACCCTGACCGCGATCGCCATTCAGGAAGCATCCGATTGAATCGGGTAGCCGGGCCCGGCCGCCGCCATCCGCCCGACATCGATCCGAAACCCCCGCGAAGATTGCACCCGGAGAACCCCTACGCGCACACACCACACCGACCATGATGCACCCCCTGCTCCAGCGTCAACTGAAACGGCTCAACCTCCGGGCAGACCGACCGCCCACAGATGGGGAAGCTTGGCGGAACCTGTTGGAGCACATCAGCCGCAACTACGAATCGGCGGACCGGGAGCGGTATTTGGTGGAGCGATCGCTGACGATCTCCTCCCGGGAAATGTTGCAGATCTACGAGCGGCAGCGGCGGGAGTCCGAAACCCTCTGGCAAGCCGAACGCGATCGCCTGCAGGCCGTGATCGGCTCCCTCGGGGCCGGACTGTGCATCCTAGACCGGGAAGGGAATCTGCTGTCGATGAATCCCGAGGCCCGGCGGCTGCTGGGGTGGTCCGAGTCCGAACTCAAAAAACGACAGTTCTTTGAACGGGTTGCCCCCCACCTGAAAGGGTTCCCCGCCCAATTCCGACCGCGCCCCGACGAAACCCCTGACTCGAACGTCCCCCTGCAACCGATCAAATCCAGCGACGCCCAATTTATCTGCCGGTCTGGACTCGTTCTGCCGGTGTCCTACGTGATCAACCCCATCATCGACAATGACCGATGCGTGGGGGCGGTGCTGATCTTTTTCGACATCACCGACCGCCACCAGGCCGAACAGGAGGCCGCGCGATCGCTCTCCATGCTCCAGGCCACCTTCGACTCCACCGACGCCGGCATCCTCGCCCTCGACCGCAACGGCCGGGTCTGCCACTTCAACCAAAAATTCGTGGAAATGTGGGAGATCCCCGACCTGATGCTCGTCCCCGCCCAGAACCACTCCACCCTAGCCTTCGTCCTCCGACAATTAAAAAATCCGCCCCGGTTCCTCAAAACCGTCATGCAGTTGTCTGCCGAACCCCACATCCCCACCTACGACGTGGTCGAATTCAAAGACGGGCGGATTTTCGAGGTCTACTCCCACCCCTCCAAAGTGGGGGAAAAACTGGTGGGGCGGGTCTGGAGTTTCCGGGACATCACCGAGCGCAAGCGGGTCGAAAAAGCCCTGCAACATCGGGTGGAATTTGAACAGCTCATCACCAACCTCTCCACCTACTTCATCAGCCTCAACACCGACGAAATCGACGCCGGCATCCAGCAGGCGCTCCAAAAAATCAGTACCTTCATCGGCGTCGATCGCAGCTACATTTACCTGTTTTCCGACGCCGAGAGCCAGATGAAATCCCTCTACGACTGGCGCTCCACCGTGATGTCCCCGGACGCCGAATCCGACACCTTCCCGACCCCGAGTTCCCAAACCTCGGAGTTGATCGCGACGATCTCCAACCGCCTCCAATCCAGCTCCGCCCGACTCGACCCCGCCGACGTCCCCTGGATCGCCTCCTACCTAAACCAGTTCAAAACCATCCACCTGTCCGCCCCGGACATCTCCCCGGAAGGGATGGCGGATTTGCAATACCTGGAGCAGTTTCACGCCCGCGCCCGGTTAGCATCGGGCGACAGCGACAACCCGGAAAACGCCCTGCAAAACCTGGGATTTCTGACCATCATCCCCCTGGTCTGCCGCAAGTCCCTGGTCGGGTTTCTCCGCTTCGACTGCCTGCACTCCCTCTACACCGGCTCCTCCGACAGCATCGCCCTGTTGAAGATGGTCGGGGAAATGTTTTCCAACACCATCGAACGGCGCCGCACCGAAGAAGTCCTGCGGCAGACCGAAGCCAAGTACCGCAGCATCTTTGAAAACGCAGCCGAGGGGATCTGCCAGACCACCCCGGACGGGCGCTACATCAGCGCCAACCCCGCCCTGGCCCGCATCCTCGGCTACGACTCCGCCCGGGAGCTGATCGAAACCCTAGCCGACATCGGCCGGCAGCTCTACGTCCGCCCCGGCCGACGGGACGAATTTATCGCGGCGATGGCCGCCCGGGGCGCGGTGTCGGGATTCGAGTCCCAAGTGTACCGCAAGGACGGGACGACCATCTGGATTTCCGAAAACGCCCGGGCGGTCTTCGACGGTGCCGGACAACTGGTGTGCTACGAGGGGACCGTGGAGGACATCACCGAAGGCAAGCGGGCCGCAGAGGCCCTGGAACGGGCCAAGGAAGCCGCCGAAATGGCGAACCGCGCCAAGAGCACGTTCCTGGCCAACATGAGCCACGAGTTGCGAACTCCCCTCAACGCCATCATCGGCTACAGCGAAATTCTGTCCGAGGAGGCGGAGGAGTTGGGGTACGAAGACCTGGTGCCGGATTTGAACCGCATCTGCACCGCCGGACGCAACCTTTTGACCCTGATCAACGACATCCTGGATATTTCCAAAATCGAAGCGGGGCGGATGGATTTGTACCTGGAACCCTTCGAGATTTCCAGTTTGGTCGAGAGCGTCCTGGCCACGGCTCAACCCCTGGTGAAAAAAAATAACAATCTCCTCACCGTCGAGTGCACCGACGACATCGGCACCATGTATGCCGACGTCACCAAAGTGCGCCAGATTTTGCTCAACCTCCTCAGCAACGCGGCCAAGTTCACCACCGACGGCACCATCGAGTTGCAGGTCCGCCGCCGTGACGACGGGGCGGACGCCGCCGTCCAATTTTGCGTGCGGGATACGGGGATCGGTATGAGTCGCGAACAGCAGGCGCAACTGTTTCAACCCTTCACCCAGGGCGACGCCTCGACGACGCGACGCTACGGCGGCACGGGGTTGGGACTGGCCATCAGCCAGCGGTTCTGCGAGATGATGGGGGGCCACATCCGCGTGGAGAGCGAATTGGGGGTGGGATCGACCTTCACCGCCACCTTGCCCGCCGGGGTGGAGGAGGCCTCTGAGGCGATCGGCGACGGCGCACCTCTCGCCGCGGCGGAGGCGGAGGTCGGCCGGGAAGCGGACGGGTCCGACATCCTCGCACCCGAACCGACGTCGGGAACCGTGTTGGTGATCGATGACGACCCGGTGTCCCGGGATCTGATCGCCCGGACTTTGGTGCACGGGGGATTTCAGGTGGAAACGGCGGCTGGTGGGGAGCGGGGGTTGGATTTGGCTCGGCAATTGCGGCCCGACGTCATCACCCTCGACATCATGATGCCGAGTTGGGACGGGTGGGCCGTCCTCTCCACCCTGAAGGCCGACCCGGAACTCGCGGATATCCCGGTCGTCGTGCTATCCTTTGTCGAGAACAAGAGTCGGGGATTTACCCTGGGGGCATCCGACTACCTGCTCAAGCCCGTCGATGGCCAGCGCCTCGTCACTCTCCTGAACCGGTACCGACGTCCGCCCGACCGCTCAACCCTCCCCAGCTCCCCCGGCCGAATTTTGGTCGTCGATGATGATCGGGCGACCCGAGAGATGTTAAAAGGGATCTTGGAGGCCGAGGGGTGGCAGATCGACGAGGCGGAAGACGGGGTGGCTGCCCTGGAACGGCTGCGGGGCGACGTCCCCAATTTGATGCTGTTGGATTTGATCCTGCCCAACATGGACGGCTTCGAGTTGATTCACGAACTCAGACAGATGCCGGCCTCCGGAAATTTGCCGATCGTCGTGATTACGGCCGTTGAGCTGACCCCGGCCGAGCGATCGCGACTTAAGGGTTCCGTGGAGCAGATCTTGCAAAAGGGAAGTTACAGCCGGGAGAATTTGCTCGGCGACATCCATGCGATCGTCAGTGCGAGTGTTCATCAATCCGGCTTTTAAAGCTCCGTGTCTCAATCCCAACTTCTAATTTTCAACCTTAAATTTATCGGATCATGGCTAAGATTCTACTCGTGGAAGATAATGAAATGAACCGGGATATGCTCAAACGACGCCTGACCCGCAAGGGTTACGATGTCTCGATCGCGGAGGACGGCGCCCGGGGGGTGGAACTCGCCGAGTCCCTGATGCCGGATTTGATTTTGATGGACATGAGTTTGCCGGTGATGGATGGGTGGCAGGCGACGCGGGAGATCAAAGCCAACGCCAAAACCCAGGAAATTCCCGTCATCGCCCTGACGGCCCACGCGATGGCCGGCGATCGCGAAAAGTGTCTGGCCGCCGGCTGCGACGATTACGACACCAAACCGGTGGAGTTCCCCCGCCTGTTGGAAAAAATCGAAACCCACATCAAAAAGGGGGCGACCCCCTGAACTCGCCCCCCGGAAACCCCCGCCGGACTGGCATTGGGGGGGCCGGTTGTGTTATCATTTGGGCGCCATCTGGGCGATCGCACCCCGGTGGATTGGCCGTCGGTGGAGACGGCATCCAGTGTCAGGGCACATGGAGTCCGTGCATTTCGTCGATCGCGATCGACCGGGCGGTTCGGAGGTCTGAAAATCCCGAAACCTTTCCATAGATGGGCTCTTAACCTTTGCTGAAAGCGGAAAGCCGAAAGCCGATCGCCAGAACTCACGGGCGGTGAGACGCGACGAAATTCCCCAAACCCTCGACAACACAAACGCGGCTGGGTGATTCGATGGCGGGACGGTGTACGGTGACGCTCCGCCCGACGGTGGTCAAAGACTCTCGGCAACAATTTCCTGGTCTGCGACTGTTCTCCCGTTTAAGATACTGAGCTGTGAAATTATAAGTTTTAGATGAACGCTGACCCGGATCGTGTGTTGATCGTCGATGATAATGAAGTCAATCGGGACCTGCTCGTCCGACGTCTGAAACGACAAGGTTACGATGTCCTGGTGGCCTCGAACGGCTTCGAGGCCCTGGAGTTGATGCGATCGACCCCCCTCGACCTGGTGCTGCTCGATATCATGATGCCCCAGATGAACGGCTACCAAGTCCTGGAAACCCTCAAAGCCGACCCCGCCCTCCGCTACATCCCGGTGATCATGATTTCGGCGGTCAACGACATCGAGAGCATCGTCCGCTGCATCGAACTCGGCGCCGAGGACTACCTCTCCAAACCCTTCAACCCCGTGTTGCTGCGGGCGCGGATCAACGCCTGCCTGGAGAAAAAGCGGCTGCGGGACCAGGAGCAGGCTTACCTGAAAAAACTGGCCGCCGAACAGGAGAAGTCCGAACAGTTGCTGCTCAACATCCTCCCCGCGCCGATCGCCGCCCGGTTGAAACAGGGGGAGAGCACCATCGCCGACAGCTTCGCGGACGTGACGGTTTTGTTCGCGGATATCGTGAATTTTACCAAACTCTCCGCCAATTTATCCCCCTCCGAGTTGGTGGAAATTCTCAACCAAATTTTTTCGGTCTTCGACGAGTTGGCCGAACGCTACGAACTCGAAAAGATCAAAACCATCGGCGACGCCTATATGGTGGTGGGGGGACTGCCCACCCCCCGCCCCGACCACGCCGAGGCGATCGCCGAAATGGCCCTGGAAATGCAACAGATCGTCGGCGACTTCAGCCTTAAACCGGGGCAACCCCTACAGATGCGGATGGGCATCAATACCGGCCCGGTGGAGGCTGGGGTGATCGGCACCCGAAAATTTGCCTACGACCTGTGGGGCGATACGGTCAACACCGCCAACCGCATGGAGTCCCACGGCGTGGCGGGGAAAATTCAAGTCACGGCGGCTACTTACGAGCGTCTGCGGGACAAATATCAATTCGAGGAACGCGGCGTCATCGAGGTGAAAAGCAAGGGAAAAATGACCGCCTATTTTCTGATCGGTCGAAAAAGTTGATAGGCTCAAGGGTGGTATAGCTTTCAGCTTTCAGCTTTTAGCTATCAGCTTCAGGTCAACCGCCCGCGATGATGTTCTCATCAATTGGGCGGTTGCCATCGATGTCAGGATAAAAGCCCAGATAATCAAAGGAACGATGTTGACAACTGCTGAACTGCTCGATTATTCCAAGTGGATCGGTTTTGCTACCCTGGCTTTGGCTGGGTTGACCGTATTGGCGTTTATTTTTAAGTGGGGGCCGCGCTTTCGACTCGTGGGAGTCACGGCGTTTACCGGCGTCCTGACGGCGGGAGTGTTTGCCTTGGGTTTGGGGCTGTTTCAGCGCACGGAAATTCCGGGGGCGGTGCGCTACACCCGGGTTTTCGACGACGGCGCCCGCCAGATTGCGATCGCTGTAGCCCCGGACATCACCGCTTCCCAACTCGAAGCCACCCTGCAACAGGCCGCCGCCGACCTCTATTCTCCGGGCCGGGGGGGCGCCGGCCAACAACCCCTGACGATCCGGGTGCGGACTATCGTCCACCCCGAACCGGGGGTTTCCGAACCGATTTACCTGGGCCGGGTGGATCGCACCACCGGCTTCGCCACCGAACCCGAACTCGACATCCAGATCGATGGCGATCGCTTCGCCCACCTGGAGGAAGTCCGGGACAGCGCGGGGTAGGGGCGGTATTAGGGAGTCGGGAGAAGGCTAATTAATTGTCAATTATCAATGATCAATTGTCAATTCTTCCCCTATTCCCTGACCGACGCCCCGGCGTAGGTTTGCCGCCACAACTGTTCGAGGAGTCGTTCGGCGCGATCGCTCAAAACGGTGACGAAGATGCCGTGATCTTCGGCGTAGTCCGCTGAGATCCAGGTTCCGGTGAGGCTGACTTCCAGGGAGTCTTCGTCGGCGACACACAGGGCGATCGCGTCCGAGTTACGGTTTTGTACCGTTTCTTCTAAAAGGGCGATCGCGGGCAAATTTCGGGGCAACAGGAACGCCGCCGAACTGGGTTCGATGCAGATGCTCTCGCCGACGCGCATCGCGAGGGTAGCTCGCTGGGCGACGATCTGTTCCGGAGAGTGGGTCAGACGCTCCAGGTGAAAAGCCGCTTCAGTGTAAATTAACTTCAACATGAATTATCGCTTCCTTTTCACGCTCGGGTCAAGTCGCGAGACTCCAATTGATAGCGCTGGGCGCGGGGAAATGAAAAATGAAACATGAAAAATGAAACATGGACGGTGATATCAGATCGAATTTTTTGACCGAACCCACTCCCCAATCATCTTCAATCGATGATCGATAGGAAGGGAAATGGCGATTCATGCCAGATATTGCGATCGCCATGACCCTCAGGACATCCGAAAATCTCGAAACCGGTCAATGACAGACACTTAACCTTTGCTGATGGCTGAAAGCTGAGTGCCGATTGCTATATCGCGATCGCCGTCCGTTTCCCCGCGCCGGACCTGGGATTCCTATCAAGTCCGGAAAATCAGCAATTCTATCAATTTGTGATTTTCAGAGTCCGAAAATAGTTTTTATAAAAACTATTTGAGCGGACATGAGATCACGTCGGATGATTTCGCCAGAACTGTTCCGCAAAGGACACCACCGGATGCAACGGGGCTTTCGGCTTGGTGCGTAAGGGCATCCTAGCCTCTTCCGGGGTGCGGTTGCCTTTGAAGGCGTTGCAGCGGGAGCAGGCTACGACGACGTTATCCCAGGTGTGGCTTCCCCCCTGGGCGCGGGGGATCACATGGTCGATTGTCAGTTTTTTGGTGCTGCCGCAATACTGACAGGTGTGGTTGTCCCGGCGCAGGATTTCCCGGCGGTTGGCGGGGGGAACTTTCCAGATGCGTTCGTGTCCGGCCACCGTCAGGCGGATGCACTCCGGCACCCGCAGGGCGACGCTGGGGGAGCGGACCATCCATCCCGAGGTGCGATCGCTCGCATCCAACGGCTCGGCCCGGCCCGTCACCAAAAGTGCGATCGCCCGCTTGATATTGACGCGGTTCATGGGCAGGTAGTTTTTGGAGAAAACCACCACATTCTGACTCAATACATCCGTCGTGCTGGTCACGGCTATTACTCCACAATCAAAAACAGTTTTTTAAAGGGTGTGGGGTGTGCTCGGTGGGGTGTGGGGAAAGATTGGCTTTCAAGTATTCAGCGTTCTGGTCGATTGCCGACGGCTGAGAACTCATAGCCGGTTTCCCGACTCCCTAATACCGACTCCCGACTCCCCCAAACTCACAAACCCCCGCCTCGTGGAAGATGGAAGCGGGGGTCGGGTCACAAAAACTGTGTTTTCCTTTTATGTCGGTACGGCAGCGCTGCGCCTGTACCTCCCGCTTTCGATCTGGAAATTGAAATCTGCTTCCCGCAGATTGGCGGTCAAACCGAGGGATTCGGGTTGAACCGATGACAGAAAATAGATATCCCCATTGTCTCCCATCCGGGCCGCCCCGTCGGAGGGGATGCCCAAATCGCCACAGCAAACGCCACTCCAACCTTGGGGATGGCTGGCGCGAGGGCTGTGGTGGCGTGGGAAACGGGGTTCTATCACGTCCAAGCGAAACCTCAACTGATACTTTCAATCTAGCTTTGTTTATACTACACTAAGTATTACAGCAATGTCTACCCTTGAGGAGAAAAAATTATGTACACCTTACCTCGGACTTCAACCACCGATATGGAAGTGACCAGCATCCGTTTGGAAC
This sequence comes from Lyngbya sp. CCY1209, assembly GCF_035615495.1. Classification (GTDB taxonomy): domain Bacteria; phylum Cyanobacteriota; class Cyanobacteriia; order Cyanobacteriales; family Microcoleaceae; genus Limnospira. The sequence continues at coordinate 12,964 of NZ_JAJENU010000648.1, forward strand.
GGGAGTTGAAGGATAGACTGAAGGGCTTGGCCAAAAATAAAGGCTACCAAGCTCTGATCCGAGATATCCTGTGGAACTATGTACAACAAAAATCCGGAGACTACAGACCCCAATTTTCCAGAGAGGAGATCCGCGCCAGCTTTTCCGCCACGGCTCAACAGGAAGAACGCTGCGTCCTGACGGGCGAAATTATTCAACCGGGCGCGCCGATGTTGCTCGGGTTGACCGTACACGGCGATATTGTCCCCCTCAGTCTCGATAGTTTGGCTGATTAACAGATTCGTCGCCCTATCATTATCACCACCCCGGGGAGCTCGATGGATAAACATGGCTTCCCGGGGACTAAATCGGGAGTCGGGAGTCGGGAGTTGGGAGTCGGGGGCTAAATTAATAATTAATTATTAATTATCCTGGAGATTGGAAACCTTCGATTCCAGAGACGGACGGGACGTTGAACAATGCAGATTGGCGATCGCACCTTAAACCCCTTCTCCGCCATCCTTTGGCGGATCTCATTGTCAGTCTGCTGATTTTGCTGTCGGTGGGGTTGACGTTGGCGGAACTCACCCTACCACCGAATTCTCCGCAATTAGAAACGTTTGAGTCGATCAACCGCTGGGTGACGGTAATTTTTGCCATCGAACTGGGACTGCGATCGCTCGGTTCTTCTAACTCGCGGCGGTTTTTGAGAGAATACAAATTAGACTTGATCTCGCTGTTGCCGATCGCGCCGGGATTGCGACAGTTTCGGGTGATTATCGGGTTGCGATTGTTGCGGATTGTGCGATTGTTGCGGTTGTTGAATCGGAACACGCGATCGCTGCCCTATTTTTTGCGCCGGGGATTCCCCGAATATATCATTATCATTGAAATGCTATTGCTGACGGTGGTGTTCGGCAGCGTCGCCATGCTCACCTTCGAGCGCCCCGGCAACCCGGATGTCACCAATTTGGAGGAAGCCTTTTGGTACAGCATCTATTCCCTGTTCGCGGGGGAACCGATTCCTGGCCCGCCATTGTCCCTCGGGGGTCGCTTGCTGGCGGTTTTGTTCATGTTCATGAACGTCACCTTATTTGTGATGTTTACGGGGACGGTATCGGCGTTGATGGTGGAGCGGTTGAGAAGGCAGGAGTCCCAAATGGATTTCGACGAATTGAGCGGACACACGATTATTTGTGGCTGGAACCGGAAGGCGGAAATCATCGTCCGGGAGTATCGGGCGGCGCGAAAAAATGACACGGCTCCCATCGTAGTCATCGCTTTTATCGACTCCGACCATACCATTATCGATCCGGATCTGCGGGCGATCGTTCGGTTTCTCAACGACGATTTTACGAAAGTTAGCGTTTTGGAAAAAGCGGGCATCCGGCGAGCGAATACCTGCATTATTTTGGCAGATAAAAGCCACGGCCGCAGTGAACAGGATGCCGACGCTCGCACCATACTGGCGGCACTGACGGCGGAGAAACTCAATCCGAACGTCTACACCTGCGCGGAGTTGATCAACCGCGAGTATGGTTCTCACTTGGAACTCGGCCACGTCAACGCCTATGTTGTCAGCGAAGAACACAGCGCCTTTTTATTGGCTCAGGCGGCCCTCAATCACGGTTTGATGCGGTTATTTACGGAACTGTTAACCCACCAGCGGGGAAATCAGTTTTATCGTTTTCCGATTCAAGAAGAGTGGGTGGGACAGTCGTTTTTTGATGTCCTGATCCTGCTCAAACAGAATTATAACGCTATTTTAATTGCCGTCGATCGCCCCGGGGCGGAGATTCAAATTAATCCGGCTAATTATATTTTTCAGGAGGGGGATAGGGCGATCGCGATCGCGCCGCAGGAAATCGACATTTGATAGAAACCGGGTTTCTTTGAAGCGATCGGGTGAGAAAAGAACAACTTTCGTAGAAACCCGGTTTCTTAACGATATCGGTGGGGGGTAGAAACCGGGTTTCTAGGAGACAATTAGGTGAGAAAAGAACAACTTTGGTAGAAACCCGGTTTCTTTTCGGTGTCGGGGCTTTTCTCCCCTCTCCCAATCCTGGGCGAGGGATTGGGCGATGCCCTGAGCTTGCCGAAGGGGGTGAGGGCGAGAGAAACTATTATATAAACTACCGCAAGGAGGTGGGGACAGGGGTAATTAAAAAAAAATAAAAAAAAGCTCGCTACGCTCGCAAAAAAAGGGTATAATGAAAACAGGGCAAAGGGCAAAAGGAAAAAAGAGCTAAGGGGAAAGAGTCTTCGGGGGCCGACAGGAGACGCGAAAACCGCTGTAGTTGCCGAGGGAGCCCGGGCCGTACCAGTAGCGGTCGGCACAGCGGCAGTTTTCAGGATTGCTGCCCCACGAACCGCCGCGGAGCACTCGGCTTTTTGATGTCTTCAAAAGATTGACTAAAACATCAATGTCATAGACTTGATAATCATTATCATTCTCATCCCAGACTCGCCCATCCGAGGGCGCACCATTATAGTTCTCATGCCAGGGGTCGGCGCACCACTCCCAAACGTTCCCGTGCATATCATATAAGCCAAAGGCATTGGCAACTTGGAAATGACCGACGGGTGTGGTTTCGTTGCGGTAGACACCTTTTACACCCGAGCCGTAGGTGTAATTGCCATCATAATTGGCGATGTCAGTGCTGAGGGTTTTTCCAAAGTGGAAAGGGGTCGTGGTTCCGGCACGGCAGGCATATTCCCACTGGGCTTCGCTGGGCAGGCGATAGGGCTTTTGAGTGGCTTTTGCAAGTCGGGCGCAGAACTCGATCGCATCATACCATGAAACTTGTTCAATTGGTCGATTGTTTCCTTTAAAAATTGCCGGGTCGGGATCGAGATCTCGCCGAAGTTTGGGCCAGTTCGCCACCCGCCTCCATTGGGCCTGGGTGATGGGGTATTTGCCCATCAGGAAGGGTTGAATGGTGACTCGGTGTTGGGGTTCTTCCTCG